>JBCBGJ010000252.1:1304-4233 GCA_038526925.1 Pseudomonadota bacterium | reverse complement strand
GCAACGCCCTCAGTTGAAGCATGCGCGCGGTGGGCGGCTGAAAAGGCGTCATTGCAATAAACGTCGCCGAGCGTAGACAGGAAGCCGGCCACCGCGCGCATGCTTCAACTGAGGGCGTTGCGAAGCTGCTGCCGAATTGCGCAGGCCTCCTGATGGAGGCTGAGCTCAAGGCGCTGGATGCTGCGCTTGGAACACCGAAGCGTCCTGTGATAGCGGTGGTTGGCGGCGCAAAGGTAAGCTCCAAAATCGATCTTCTTAAAAACCTTGTCTCAAAAGTCGATGCATTGGCCATCGGTGGCGGAATGGCGAACACATTTCTCGCTGCACGGGGTTATAGCGTCGGCAAATCGCTGTGCGAGCATGATCTGACCGACACAGCGAAAGAGATTGAACGCAACGCGAAAGCCGCCGGATGTGATATCCTGCTTCCAATGGATGTTGTCGTTGCCAAAGATTTCGCCGCAAATGCACCACACCGGACCTGCGGTCTGGATGAAGTCGCTGATGATGAGATGATCCTCGACGCGGGTACACAAAGCGTTGCGATCATGGCGGCTGCGATGGATGTGGCCAAGACGCTGGTCTGGAATGGCCCGCTCGGCGCATTTGAAATGCAGCCGTTCGACAAGGCCACTGTGCAAGCTGCTCAAGCGGCCGCGACGCGCTGTCGGGATGGCAAACTGATCGCAGTTGCTGGCGGTGGCGATACTGTGGCGGCACTTAATCATGCCGGCGTGGCGCAAGACTTTACCCATATTTCAACTGCAGGCGGTGCCTTCCTGGAATGGATGGAAGGCAAGGCCTTACCCGGCGTGGAAGCGCTGAAACACTAGACGATCGATGAGAGGGAGATCCCTATGACCAAAGCGGATATGACAACACAGATTTCACAAGGCGAAGGCTTCATTGCTGCCCTGGACCAGTCCGGCGGATCGACGCCCAAGGCGCTCGGCCTCTACGGTGTTGAGCCAAGTGCTTGGAGTGATGAGGAAGGCATGTTCGATCTCGTGCATCAGATGCGGACCCGGATCATCAAATCTCCAGCTTTCAATGGCGACAAAGTCATTGGTGCGATCCTGTTTGAACGCACAATGGACGGTGAGATTGATGGTAAGCCAACGGCACACTTTCTCTGGGAAGAGTGTAATGTTGTGCCTTTCCTTAAAGTCGACAAAGGCCTCGCTGATGAAGCTGATGGTGTTCAGGTCATGAAGCCGATGCCGGGTCTTGATGAGCTACTTGAAAAAGGTGTTTCCAAGGGCGTGTTCGGCACAAAAATGCGCTCGGTCGTCAATTCCGCCAATAAAAGCGGTATTGGTGAAGTCGTGGCGCAGCAATTCGCCGTCGGTCACCAAATCCTGCGCCATGGTCTGGTTCCGATCATTGAGCCGGAGGTCAACATCAATGCCCCGGATAAGGCCGAAGCTGAAGCCATCCTGTTGGAAGAGCTGACCGCCCATCTCGATAAAATGCCGGAGACCCAGCAAGTCATGCTCAAGCTGACGCTTCCGGAAGTCGATAACCTCTACAAGCCGTTGGTCGATCATCCTCGCGTGATGCGCGTTGTGGCACTGTCGGGTGGGTATTCGCGTGAAGAAAGCTGTGCTCGTCTCTCCCGCCAGACCGGAATGGTGGCGAGCTTCTCCCGGGCGCTTGCAGAAGGCTTGAATGCGGGTCAAAGCAATGATCAGTTCGATGCGACGCTGAAGTCTTCCATCGACAATATCTGCGACGCCTCTAACGCGGGTTAGGTTTGAGCGGTTTTCCCGTCGTCCTGAAACGTATATACTGACGGCATGTCTGACGATCCGACCCGCGAGCGCCCGCGCCTCTATCTGATTACGCCATCGCAGATCAGCGACGTCGCGGCCTTCGTCACGCAGCTTGAAGCTGCGATTGCGGGCGGTGATATTGCGAGCCTGCAGGTTCGGTTGAAGGACCGTGACGGCCACGTCGATACGGGTGCAACCCGAGCTGTCGCTCAGGCGGTGAAGCCGATCTGCCAGGATCACGAGATTGCGCTGTTCATCAATGACAGCCCGCAACTCGCGCGCGCTCTTCAAGCTGACGGTGTTCATCTGGGGGCGGATGATATGGATATCGCTGAGGCTCGCGACTTGCTCGGTGACGACGTGATTATCGGGGCGACGTGCAAGAATAGTCGTCACACAGCTTTGCTGGCGGGTGAAGCCGGCGCTGACTATCTTGCATTTGGTGCATTTTATCCGACAGAGACAAAGGCGAATGCGACGCCAGCGGAGCCGGATATCCTGACATGGTGCCAGATGTTCCTGACTTTGCCGTGTGTGGCGATTGGCGGGATCACGATCCAGAACGCAGCGCCACTAGTTGCGGCCGGGGCAGACTTCCTCGCCGTGTCTTCCGGCGTTTGGTCTCACAAAGACGGGCCGGCCGCATCTGTTGCGATGTTCAACCGCGCGATTGATGAAGCGATGGGCGCGACAGCGATCTAGGCCTGAGGGCTGAGCCTTGACCGGGTCTGCCCCTAGGGCTACGCCGCGCCCATAAAAGACAGGACAGTTCTTATGGTCAAAATCAACGGAAACGAGATCAAGCCGAATATGGTCATTGAGTATAATGGCTCTGTCTGGCGCGCGATGAAATGCAATGCCGTGAAGCCCGGAAAAGGCGGTGCCTTCAATCAGGTCGAGATGCGTAATCTCTTCAACGGATCGAAGGCCAATGAGCGTTTCCGCGCGAATGAGACTGTGGAACGGGTTCGCCTTGAGCAGAAGAATTATCAATACCTATTCGATGCTGGCGAGGCTTATGCCTTCATGGATCAGGAAACGTTTGAGCAGATCGAGCTGCAAAAGGATTTCGTCGGCGAAGACGGTGATTTCCTGCAGGATGGAATGAGCGTTGAGATTGAATTTTACGGCGAAACTCCGATTGGCGTGAAAATCCC
>JBCBGJ010000252.1:0-1294 GCA_038526925.1 Pseudomonadota bacterium | reverse complement strand
CAAGTCACGCTGACCGTCGAAGAGACTGAGCCTGTCGTCAAAGGCCAGACAGCCGCGAACTCGTTTAAGCCAGCCGTTTGCGACAATGGTGTGCGTGTGACTGTACCGCCATTCATCGGCGTTGGCGAACGCGTGATCGTTCAAACCTCTGACCGGACTTATCTGCGCCGCGCGGACTAAACTCCGAGACCGGTCACACCAGATTAGAAAAGAGACGCAATGTCCAAACCCTCCGCCCTTGGTAATGTTCTGATCGAAGCCGCGCGAAAAGCCGGCCGCTCGCTGGCGCGTGATTTTGGCGAAGTCGAGTATCTGCAAGTCTCGAAAAAGGGCCCCGGTGACTTCGTTTCAAATGCCGATCATCGCGCCGAAGAGATTATCTTTGAGTATTTGAGCAAAGCCCGTCCCGGCTATGGTTTTGTCATGGAAGAGCGCGGGATTGTTGCGGGGACGGACAAGTCCAATCGGTTCATTGTTGATCCGCTTGATGGGACGCTGAACTTTCTGCATGGCCAGCCGCATTATGCGGTTTCGATTGCTCTGGAACGCGAAGGCCAGCTCTATTCCGGTGTGGTTTACGATGTCTCCCGCAATGAGATTTTCTGGGCAGAAACCGGGCGCGGTGCATGGCTGGACCAGCGCAAACTTCGTGTTGCAGGTCGCAAGCAAATGGATCAGGCCGTTTTTGCAACTGGAACGCCCTGGGTGGGCAAACCACCCGAAGCCCATACAAGATTTGCGCAAGAGATTGCGGCGATGACACCGATCTGTGCCGGTATCCGCCGTAATGGCTCTGCTGCGCTCGATCTGGCCTGGGTCGCGGCTGGTCGGTTCGATGGTTTCTGGGAGCGTGACCTGAAAGCTTGGGACATTGCGGCGGGTATGATTCTTGTGCGCGAAGCTGGGGGTGTGACAACCGAGATTGATGGCGGAAATGCCCTGTTGACGGGCTCGGTCATCTCCGCCAATGCCGACCTTCATCCGAAACTCGAAAAGCAAATCCGGAAGGCCCCTTCCTTTGCCAGAGACACCGACTGAGACAGGCGCCGCTGAACAGGCTGAAAAGCGTGGACCGTTTCGAAAATTCCGCGATGGGATTGCTTGGCTGAACGCCAATAAGAAGCGTTTCTTCTGGTGGTGGGTCACCTATCAGGCGGTGAAGGGAATCCTGACGCTCAGTTTGATCTGGATTCCGCTGCTGCTCTTGTGGTTGCGGAATGGGTAGGGGTCTCTTTTTAAGCCCGTCTCTAAGACGCTTCGCGTCATACGGGCGAAGCGCGTTGAGTGTTGTTTG
>JBCBGJ010000251.1:0-4251 GCA_038526925.1 Pseudomonadota bacterium | reverse complement strand
GGTCGCCTGGTTGAAGTTCAATGCTAAGACAGCCGCAAAGGCGAGCGGCAAGATGATCCTTAAGCGAAGTGGGTCGAGCTTCGGCCAAACGGAATTGAAATCTGGGACTTTGAGACGCCGCACAGCATCGGTCAGTCTCTCTTCGTGGGCCCGCCAAAGTCTCACACCCTGAATTTCGGGCCGAGCCGGTCGATCCGCGAGGGACGCAAGTGGCCGCAAATCAGATTGCTGATCGAGCGCAAAGATCGCTTCTTTTCGACTTGGACTTTGATAACGAGAAAAGCCACGCCATCCCGTGATGAGCGCGCCGACAAAGAAAACAAGCGTCGCGATCGCCGCTAAGCCAGAAGGGGCTCGTTCAAACGCACCCGAAATGGCAGCGATGAGAAAGAGTGTGACAAACGCCAGAAACGGCCACCAGGCCCGCCAGATCTCAAGCCGCCTTAACCGTCCATAGGTCAGGTCGATCAGGCGTTTAGTGCCAGGAATGCGGTTTAGGTCAGCCAATCTGGCATCTGCTCCAATTCAATCATTTGCTCAAAGCTTGGGCGTCGTCGGACCACTGCAAATTGGTCGCCATCGACAAGCACTTCGGCCACGAGCGGCCTTGCATTGTACTGACTTGAGAGCACGGCGCCATAGGCCCCAGATGACATAAAAGCAATGCGCTCGCCGGGCTCTGTGGCGGGCATTTCGCGCTTTGCGGCGAATTTGTCCGTGGATTCGCAAATCGGGCCGACAATGTCGTACTCGACGTGATGGCTGTCGCCGGCGGGCTCAATCACCGGAATGATATCATGATGGGCCTGATAGAGCGCCGGACGCATCAAATCGTTCATACCTGCATCAACAATCATAAACGTCCGATCCGGTGCGGGCTTATGATACAATACTTCCGTCACCATGACGCCCGCATTGCCAGCGATCACGCGGCCGGGCTCCAGCACGACTTGCAGTCCAAGATCCTTGGTGACGTCATGGATCATCGCCGCATAGTCAGACGGCGGCGCGGGATTGTCAGACGACTGATACGGAATGCCCAGCCCGCCGCCAAGGTCGATCCGGGTGAGATCATGTCCGTTTTCACGAAGGGTTTTGACAAGGCTAATGGTCTTTTCAAAGGCGGCGCGCATCGGCTCAAGCTCGCCGATCTGAGAACCGATATGAACGTCCACACCGACAGCTTTGACGCATGGCAATGATTTCATTTGTTCATACAGGCCCGGCGCATCCGTCCATGGCACGCCGAACTTGTCGCCTGCTTTTCCGGTCGAAATATTTGGATGGCCGCCCGCGGCAACATCCGGGTTCACCCGCAGTGCCACTGGCGCCGTCTTCCCAAGACCAGCCGCGACATCTGACAGAGCAACAAGCTCCGCGCCGCTTTCAACATTGAACTGGTGGATACCGTGCTCAAGGCCGAGCGCCATCTCGTCACGGGTTTTGCCAACGCCAGAGAAAACGATGCGCTCAGCTGGGATGCCCGCTGCGAGCGCACGCTTCAGTTCGCCGCCGCTCACCACATCGGCGCCGCAGCCTTCGCTGGCCAGCGTTTTCAAGACTGCGAGGTTGCCATTCGCTTTCACGGAATAGGCAATCAAACAATCCATACCCTCAAACGCCGCAGCGATCACACGCGCGTGGCGGCGCAGCGTGGCGGTTGAATAGACGTAAACGGGCGTACCGACCTGATCGGCAACCTCATTCAAATCGACGCCTTCGCAATGAAGACGGCCTTGATCATAGTTAAAATGGTGCAAAGGCGATTATCAGCCGGGGCTGACCTCCCCCATACTTTCCTCTTCCACGTCGCCATCTGGCGCAGGCTTCGGGATCTCACCGCCGAGAGAATTGTAATAGACTTTGTTCTCATCGATTTCAGCCGCCGCAAACAGCGCTGCAGAATCGACCGGCTTTTGCGCTTCTTCCGTTGGAGGTTCAGAAAAAATTGGCGGTGGTTGTTTCAGGTCGCCGCGCAGACCGCATCCCGCCAGCCCTGCAAGAACCGACATCGCTAACGCCGTTTTGATCACTTGTTTCATGCGGATCGCTCCTTTTAAGCGCTTAACCGAGGCGCTGCGTCCATTGTTCAACCTGTTCGGCCACACGGACCGGAGATGTTCCGCCATAGCTTTGCCTGCTCATGGCGGATGCTTCAACAGTCAGCACCGAAAATACGTCATTTGTTAGCCGTGGCTCGACCTCTTGCATCTCTTCCAGGCTTAGCTCCGGTAAGTCGCACCCTTTTGCCTCAGCTTTTGCCACCAGAGAGCCGGTCACATGGTGGGCATCGCGGAATGGCATCTTGAGTTCACGGACCAGCCAATCAGCAAGATCTGTCGCGGTGGAGAAGCCTTTGGCGGCCGCCGCGCGCATATTTTCGCGGTTGAACGTGATCGTTTCCATCATCCCGGCCATTGATGCAGCGCAGAGGCTGAACGTATCGAAGGCAGCAAACGTCAGCTGTTTGTCGTCCTGAAGGTCTTTCGCATAAGCAAGCGGCAGGGCTTTGACCGCCCCTTGCAGGGCCGCGAACTGACCTGTGATCAGGCTGGCTTTCGCGCGGATCAGTTCAGCGGCGTCAGGGTTACGCTTTTGCGGCATGATCGATGAGCCCGTGGACCACGCATCAGAGAGCTTTGCGAACGCAAATTGAGCACTTGTCCAAAGTACGATCTCTTCAGCCAGGCGGGAGAGGTGCGTGGCAGCGATTGAAAGCGCGGAGAGCGCCTCAAGTGCAAAGTCACGGGCCGATACGGCATCCAGCGAGTTTGCCATCGGGCGATAGAAGCCAAGCGCTTCAGCCGTGGCATCGCGATCAATCGTGAAGCCAGTTCCCGCCAACGCCGCAGAACCGAGCGGGCTCTCATTCAAACGCCGTGCACAATCATCCATCCGCGTCCGATCGCGTTCCATCATCTCGACATAGGCCAGCAGATGGTGGCCGAGGGTTACCGGCTGCGCCGTTTGCAAATGAGTAAAGCCAGGCATTACCGTTTCGGTGTGCTCACCCGCGCGTTTCACCATTTCCCGCTGCAGCGCTTTAAGACTGCGACGCGCTTCAGTCAGAGCGCCGCGTGTCCAAAGTCGGAAATCAGTGACAACTTGATCATTACGTGAGCGCGCTGTGTGAAGACGGCCAGCGGGCTCGCCAATAATTTCTTTCAGGCGCGCTTCGACATTCATGTGAATGTCTTCCAGCTCAACTCGGTATGAAAACGTGCCCGCCTCAACTTCATCGACGATTTGATCAAGGCCGCCTTGGATCGCTTCATTGTCAGCCTCGGAAATGATGTCCTGCTCGGCCAACATGTCCGCGTGGGCGCGCGACCCAGCGATGTCCTCGCGCACCATACGCTTATCCACATCGATTGACGCGTTGATGGATTGCATGATGTCGCTGGGCTGTGCGGCGAAGCGTCCCCCCCACATCTTCTGGCCTTTTGAACTGTCACTCGCCATATCGCTGTCTCGTCTAGTTTAAGTCAGAGGCCAAACGCCCCATGGATCGTTTCTTGCGCATTGCCATTCCAACTATGTTCGCCGGAATCGCGTTGGCGCTGCTTTACGCCGTCTTTAGCGCCAGTTCAAAGGGAAGTAACCGCGACCCTGTGGCAAAACTCGTCACTGGCCAGCTGGCAAAGCTAGATCTCAGCGATCGAGGTGCCGCAGGCGCCACAGCGCCGTTTGTCGACATAGATGGTAACAGCCTGACTCTACAGGATTTTCAGGGCCAATCTGTCTTGATCAATTTCTGGGCGACATGGTGTGGTCCTTGCGAGCGTGAAATGCCGTCGCTGGCCGCTCTAGAGAGGTCTCGCGGAGACGAGGCGTTCAAAGTCATCGCGATCAGCGTGGATTCCCCGGAAGACACAGACTACGCGAAACAACGCCTGCGCGAACTCTCCGGCGGCGTGCTGGAGTTTTATACGCTCGCAGACGGTCCAGACGGTTGGAACGTCGTCTATGATATGGGCGCGGGCGGCGGATTTCCGACAACAATCCTCTACGGCAAAGACGGGCTCAAAATCGGAAAAATCGAAGGCGAAGCCGATTGGGCAAGCTATGAAGCGGTTGCCCTCGTCGATGTCATTAAAGGCGACTAGGTCAGCCCGTCCCACAACAGCTTCAGACCGACGGTAAAAATCAGTCCGTACAGAATGCGGTAGAACAATACCTGGTCGATATGTTTGACGAGCCAGGCGCCGAACAGGACTCCGAACGGCGCGATCGGGATCAATATGAGCGATG
>JBCBGJ010000250.1:0-4262 GCA_038526925.1 Pseudomonadota bacterium | reverse complement strand
TTCCAGTCTTCACGCCAGCCACCACCAATGCGGCCAAACGATCCGCCAGTTCGACGCTGTCGCCGAACTTAAAGGTCTTGAGACCTTCATATGTGGGGCTATCGCCCATTAGCTGAGACCGCCGCTCACGCTCGGCGTTAGCCAAGGTTTGAAGCCATAATGGCGGGTCCAGGCTGGATCGGCCTCAAAATAGGGGCGCAGGTCCGGCATGCCGTATTTGAGCATGGCCAGGCGGTCGATCCCCATGCCAAATGCGAACCCTTGATACTCATCCGGATCGATGCCGCAATTGCGCAGGACGTTCGGGTGCACCATGCCTGACCCGAGGATTTCCATCCAACGGTCACCGGCGCCGATCTCGATCGTCTCACCCTTCTTGGTGTACTTCACATCCATCTCAGCGCTTGGCTCAGTGAATGGGAAGAAGTGCGGGCGGAACCGGGCTTCGACATTGTCGACTTCGAAGAAAGCTTTGACGAAGTCGATCAGGCACCCTTTGAGGTGGCCCATATGGATGCCTTTTTCGATCACCAGGCCTTCGACCTGGTGGAACATTGGCGTATGTGTCGCGTCCCAATCATTCCGATAGACGCGGCCAGGCGCTAGAATACGGATTGGCGGCTTCTGGCTCATCATGGTCCGGATCTGGACAGGCGATGTGTGCGTTCGCAGCACTTTTGCGTCGCCGCCTTCCGGTGTTTCCATGAAGAAGGTGTCGTGCGTTTCGCGGGCCGGGTGACCTTCTGGGAAGTTCAGCGCTGTGAAATTGTGCCAGTCATCCTCGATGTCTGGCCCCTCCGCGACGGCGAAGCCCATATCGCCAAAGATCGCTGCGACTTCTTCAAACACTTGCATGACCGGGTGCAGCGCGCCGGTATGTTCCGGCTTCGGCGGCAAGGTCATGTCGAGCGTTTCGGTCGCGAGCTGCGCCTCTAACGCGGCATCTTCCAAGGTCGTTTTGCGCGCTTCGACGGCTTCAGCCACGCGGTTCTTAAGCGCGTTCAGCTTAGGGCCCATATCCTGGCGTTCTTCTGGGCTCATCTGGCCCAGCGTCTTCATCAAGCCAGAGACGCGGCCCTTTTTGCCAAGCTCAGCCACGCGCACTGCATCTAGCGATTGGAGATCGCTCGCGCCGTCAATCGCCTGAAGCGCTTCGGATTCGATGGTTTGAATGTCGGACATGAAAAGCCCCGTTGGTCTATTTGGAGACAAACGGGGCCTGTCCGACCCCGCTTGAAGCGGTCGGATTAGCGGAGAAAAGCTAGGCTGTGAACCGGCGTTACGCCAGGGCGGCCTTGGCTTTCTCCACCAAGGCGCCAAAAGCGGCAGGTTCTTTGATCGCGAGATCAGACATGACTTTGCGATCCATTTCGATCCCGGCTTTGCCAAGACCACCGATGAACCGACTATAAGTCATTGAATCATCGTGCTCGCGAACAGCGGCGTTAATGCGCTGGATCCACAGGCTGCGGAAGCTGCGCTTCTTAACTTTGCGGCCGACATAAGCGTACTGGCCAGCTTTCCAGACCGCAGCGGTTGCGGTGCGGAACTGTTTGGAACGCGCGCCGCGATAACCTTTTGCGGCCTTCAGGATTTTTTTGTGACGTGCCTTTGCCGGCACCTTGTTACGTGAACGGGCCATAATGAGGCTCCTTCCTACAAATTCGGTTCAGATCTCTATTTCAGGCCGTTCGGCAGAAACTTTTTGATGACACGTTTCGTGTCCGCGTGAGCAACGACTTCGGTACCGCGGTTCTGGCGAATATACTTACCGTTGTGGCTGATCAGACGGTGGCGCTTACCAGCAACACCATGCTTCAGTTTTCCGGAAGCCGTGATCTTGAACCGCTTTGCAGCGGCCTTTTTGGTCTTCATCTTCGGCATTTCGATCTCCTATTGAGCTCAAAAGCTCTTGGTTCGTCATTTAGAGCCACCAGGCATGCCGTTTTCGGCCCGGTCGCTACGGAAGCGCGGGTTTAAGCGCAAAAGAGATGGGAAATCAAGCGTCGGAATCAGGATTCCAAATCGACTGACTTCGCCGCGCAGGACAATCCAGCACGGCGAGAGATCTCTTGTCGTGCTTCTACCGATAGGAAGCGTCTTGGCGTGTAACTCTCAAGCGCATAACACCGACAATATTCTGACGTGTAGAGATCAGCGGTTTTTCGATCACAGTTGTGATACGAGCGAACGAGCGGAAGGCATGCGAGGGCAGTGACAAACGCAACCGCGATCCAACCTCGACGACCGAACCTCAGTCTGCGCCAGATCATTTAACGAGGCGCCATCACCATCGTCATTTGGCGGCCTTCGAGCTTTGGCTCGAGCTCGACTTTCATCTGCTCGTCAAATTGCTCTTTCACCCGATTCAGGACTTCCATACCGAGATGCTGGTGCGCCATTTCACGGCCGCGGAATCGCAGCGTGATTTTAACTTTGTCGCCCTGCTCAAAGAATTGCGCAATCTTCTTGGCTTTCACCTCATAATCGTGCGTGTCGATGTTCGGGCGGAACTTGATCTCTTTGAGTTCTTGGGTCTTCTGCTTCTTCTTAGCAGCCGCCTTTTTCTTCTGCGCTTCGTAGCGCATCTTGCCATAGTCGACGATCTTGCAGACCGGGACCTCTTGGTTTGGAGAGACTTCAACGAGGTCCATACCGGCTTCGCGGGCAGCGTCCAAGGCAGCTTCTATGGGCATTTCACCTTGTTTTTCGCCTTCTTCATCGATCAGAAGGACGCGTGCGGCACGAATATCGCGATTGGTGCGAGGGCCGGTAGGTTTGGCGCGCTCTGGGCGGCCGTATGGTCTGCGGGCTATGGCTAATCTCCTATGGTTGCCAATGTTTCCATGTCTAATATGCCCTTAATTGCGGCATTTTTCAACTCAAGCTTTGTTAAGCAGCAAGCGCCCATAAACATTCAAGGTTGCGGTTTGAAGCTGCTTTTTGCTGTAATTTTCGCGAATATAGGCCTGGCCTGCCTGTCCCATTGCAGCGCGCGCTTCTGGGCGCAGGTGGATGAGCGTTCGAATACAGGCCGTCAGCGCCGTCACCGAGCCCGGTTCTGCGCGCGTCCCAGTCTCGCCTTCGATCACCGTTTCACGCTGTCCGCCATGGTCGGCGACAATGACTGGCTTGGCCATCGCGGAGGCCTCAGCGGCGACGCGGCCAAAGGCTTCGGGCCGGGTGGAGGGCGCTAGAACAATGTCTGACAGGGCATAGGCGGCGGGCATATCGCTCGTATGACCGGCGATCGTGACCGTTCCACCGAGCTTGTGAGCAATGATTTTGTCTTCAAGCTCACTGACATATTTAGCGCGGCCCTGTGCGTCACCAGTGAGAATCAAATGTATCATCGCCCGCTCATTGCCGTCCAACGCGCCAACCGCATCGATCGCGAGCGCTTGGCCCTTCCAGCTGGTCAGGCGTCCAGGCAGCACGAATTGCATGCGCTGATCGCTCTCGGGCACGCCCCAACTAATCCGGACATCATCCATCCGGGGTTTGGAGACATTTTCCGGATCAAAGGCCTTCAAATCGACGCCACGCGGGATGGTGACGATCTTGTCTTGCGGTGTGTTATGGATCTCCATCACATGCGCGGCGGTCCATTCGGAGTTTGCTATGACAAGATCTCCGTGCGCCATGACGGAGTTGTAGCGCTTTTTGAGACCAGACCGGCCGCTATAAGCGCCGTGATAGGTTGTCACGAACGGCGTCTTTGTGCGCTGGGCGGCGACATAGGCGCTCCAACCTGGCGCCCGAGAACGGGCATGGATAAGGTCGATTTTATGCTCATCGACGAGCGCTTCGATCAGCCGTGTATTTTTGCGAATGATGAGCGGGTTCTTGCTCGCCGCATTGAGCCGGATCAGCTCCCCACCAGCCTCCTTTAGCGCGTCTTCCAGTCGCCCACCGGAACTTGCGACCAAAGCATGTCCGCCGGCGCCGGTGATCGCTTCGGCCATTTCAACCGTGGTGCGTTCAGCGCCGCCCGCCGCCAAGTCTGGGATGACTTGGAGGACAGTTTTCCCAGAAAGGTCAGGCCACGCAGATTCGCTCATGGGGAGAGTTTGACCGATTTACGCGGGGATTGAAACGAAGAAGTTGCCAGCGGCAGCAAGCAGATGCAGTACAAACGCGAAGGAGGCGCGACATGGACCATCAAGACTTTCACTCTCCGCAAGGACGCCGCTTGGCCTATCGCTACACCGCGCCGCGAACCGAGCTGACCTTTGTCTGGCTGTCGGGCTTTAAATCCGACA
>JBCBGJ010000249.1:0-4275 GCA_038526925.1 Pseudomonadota bacterium | reverse complement strand
CATTGGCGACCGCACGCTCAAGCAGGGCATCGAGCTCAGGCATTGGGTTCATCAGCTGCACACCGTTTTCTTCCGGAGCGAGGCCTTTGTCGACTTTCAAGAACGGAACAACGCCGCGCTTTTCCCAAAGGAATTTCGCCGTCGGCATGCCGTCAATCTCGCCGTCCATGGTGCGTTCGAATAGGATCGCGCCCATGACTTTGTCACCTGAGAAAGCCGGTGATTTTACGATGCGGGCGCGCATTTCGTGAATGAGGCCGAACATTTCCTCATCGCTTGCCCAGGCATCATCGTCGATCCCGTAAAGCTTCAGTGCTTTCGGCGTTGAGCCGCCGGATTGATCCAAAGCAGCGACGAAACCGTCTTTTTGAGCCGCTTGCTGCGTCATTTGTTGATTCACCATCTTAAAGGTCCCTCTCAAGATAGAAAAAAGGCTGGTAGCGTTTTGCGACCAGCCCGGATTGGTTAGTTGAAATTGAAACTGACACCGCTGTCTTTTCGGTGGCCTCTGCTCCCGCGAACGTATCGGTCCAGCGGAAGAAGAATGTCGTTGCCATCTATTTGCCTTTGAGCGCCTCGACACCGGGCAGAGGTTTGCCCTCCATCCATTCAAGAAACGCGCCACCTGCGGTGGAAATATGCGTAAAGTCCTGCGCTACGCCGGCATGGTTCAAGGCGGCGACTGTGTCCCCGCCGCCCGCAACGGCGGTCAGACCGCCCGCTTTGCAGCGTGTTCCTGCCGCCTGGGCGGCTTGGACCGTCGCTTTATCAAACGGGGTAAGCTCGAACGCACCGAGCGGGCCGTTCCACACCAATGTGTTCGCGACATCGAGCGCCGAGGCCAGGATCGCAACAGTTTGCGGCCCAGCGTCCAGGATCATTTCATTGTCGGCGACCTCGTCCAGGCCGCACGTGCGGTGATCCGCGTTCGCGGCGAAGTCTTTCGCGACCACGACGTCCATCGGCAGAAGAATATCGCAACCTGCCGCTTTGGCATTCGCTTCGATCTCTTTTGCGGTGTCGGTCAGGTCATGCTCGCACAATGACTTGCCAACACTGTAGCCGCGGGCCGCCAAGAATGTGTTGGCCATGCCGCCGCCAATCGCAAGCGCATCAACTTTTGAGACCAAGTTCTTTAATAGATCGATCTTCGAGCTGACTTTGGCGCCGCCAACAACCGCTAGAACCGGCGCGACGGGATTTCCGAGCGCCTGATCGAGGGCTTTCAGTTCGGCTTCCATGAGGAGGCCTGCGCAAGCCGGTAAGAGGCGGGCAATGCCTTCTGTTGATGCGTGTGCGCGGTGCGCCGCCGAAAACGCGTCATTGCAATAGACATCGCCGAGACTTGCCAAGAACCCTGCCATTTGGGGGTTATTGGCTTCTTCCATCGCTGTGAAGCGCGTGTTTTCGACCAGAATGACAGCATCGGCGGGCGCTGCGTCGATTGAGGCGCGATCGGGCCGCTCGACAAAGGTTACAGATTTTCCCAATGCCGCTTCGAGCGCTGGAACGGTGATCCGCAGCGACATGTCGGGATTGGGTTGGCCTTTGGGACGCCCGAAATGGGCGAGCAAGACAGGCTTGCCGCCTTTTTCGAGGATTTTCAGGATGGTTGGCGCGACTTTATCGATGCGGGTCGTGTCGGTGACGCGCCCGTTTTCGACAGGGACGTTAATGTCGATCCGAGTGACCACGGTTTTACCTTCGAGGTCGAGATCATCGAGGGTCTTAAAGTCGGCCATCCAGTTTCGTCCTACAGGAATTTCGCCATAGCGAGGGCTGTATCGCTCATACGGGTCGCGAAGCCCCACTCATTATCGTACCAAGATAGAACGCGAACCAAAGTGCCGTCGGTGACGTTTGTGCCATCAGCTGCAAAGGTTGAGCTGTGCGCGTCATGGTTGAAGTCGGCACTGACCAGCGGCGCGGTGGAGTATCCGAGGACGCCTTTCATTGGGCCGTCTGAAGCAGCTTTGATTGCTGCGTTAACTTCTTCGACGCTAGTTTCACGGCCAGCATCAAAAACGAGGTCGATCATAGAGACGTTCGGGGTCGGGACGCGAACCGCAGAGCCGTTTAGCTTGCCAGCGAGTTCCGGTAGCACCAGACCAACCGCTTTGGCCGCACCGGTTGATGTTGGGATCATTGAACTTGCCGCTGCACGCGCGCGGTAAAGGTCTTTGTGCATGCGATCGAGAGTTGGTTGGTCACCTGTATAGGCGTGAACCGTCGTCATATAACCGCGCTCGATACCGACTGTATCGTTCAGAACTTTCGCGACAGGTGCGAGGCAGTTGGTGGTGCAAGATGCGTTAGACACAACGGTGTCGTCTGCGGTCAGCGTGTTATCATTAACGCCAAAGACGATTGTCTTGTCGGCGCCGCTGGCAGGTGCAGAGACGAGAACACGTTTCGCGCCAGCTTCCAGGTGAGCGGAGGCCGTTTCTTTCGCGGTGAAGATGCCGGTGCACTCAAATGCGATATCAACGCCCATGTCGCCATGTGGCAGCTCGGCCGGGTTGCGGATGGCTGTGCACTTGAAAGCGCGGTCGCCGACCCGGATCAGGTCACCGTCAACAGTCACATCTTGGTCCAGTTTGCCGTGAACCGTATCATATTGAAGCAGGTGCGCATTGGTTTCGACCGGGCCGAGATCGTTGATCGCAACAACTTCGATATCCTTGCGGTCATGCTCGATGATAGAGCGCAGGACCAAACGACCGATACGGCCAAAGCCATTGATAGCGACGCGAACAGCCATAGTGAAACCTCTTTTGCCAAGATGCTGAATTTGTGGGGTCTTTAGACGCAAGTTTGACGCCAGTCCAGCGTGTCAGGAGCGCACATCTCACCTGATTACGCTGTCATTATAGCGTCTCTATCAAGTCGAGGAGTTTCCCTCTTCTATTCGCGCTCTTCGAGCGAGAAACCGTGTCCGGAAATCAGACGTAGGATCGCGTAAAGAAGTAAGCCCGCCGGGCCGAAGACATAAGAGCCCAAGATACAAGGAATGGCTTTCCAGTGAGCGATCTCTCGCCGCTGCGCATCGCGGGCGATCCAGGCGCCCACAAACAGGTCGAATACGAGGTAATGAGACCAACCGACGAGAACGCCATTAGGATGGTCGAACAGGGCCTGCACACCGCCGAATGAGAAACCGGCGTCTGGATGAGATTGCCCAAATGCAATCGCGCCAATCAAGAGCGCGGTGTAAATCGCGCCGATCAGGACGGGCCAAAGCATAGAGTGAACAGCGGCTCTGGTGATCTTTGCGCGCGGTAGAAGGATCAGGAGCACCCAAGCCGGCATGACCAAAGCATTGATGACAAGAAATCCGGTGTCCCAGCTCATTCTATTTTTCCTTGTTCTGGCCGTCTTCCGGTTGGTTCATCCAATCGGTGAACTGTTCCCAATCGATCCAGGTCTTTTTCTTGCGTCTGAGCTTTTGCCAGAACCGGCGACGTTCTGGGGTCGGCAGCGGTTGTAAATTTTCCAAAAAGGCTAAGGCGACGGAGCGCCAGGAATAGCCCTCGGCATATGTCCGGCAGGTGTCGCGTTTGAGATCCAAGCAAGCCTTTGATCCCGCTGCGAGGTCTCCGCCAATCGGGGTGATCGTACCGGCGCCAGAGCCCGGGATAACGTCTTTGGGGCCAGTTGCCTCATAAGCCGCAACAGGGGTGCCGGACGCCATCGCTTCCAACACAACCAGCCCGAACGTGTCGGTTAAGCTTGGGAAGACGAAGACATCGGCGCTCGCATAATAGTTAGCGAGGTCCTCGCCAAACCGCGCGCCGAGGAAATGGACGTCTGGATACTTTTTCCTCAGACTGTCGAGTGCCGGGCCGTCACCGACGACGACTTTCGATCCAGGTAGATCGAGCTCGACGAAAGCTTCGATATTCTTCTCAACGGCGACGCGGCCAACATTTAAGAAGATGGGCCGAGGTAGACCCTCAAATGGGTCATTTGCGGCGCCCGCCTCGATCCGGCGGGACGGGTGGAATAGCTCGGTGTCGACGCCGCGCGTCCAGGCCACAAGGTTGATGAATTGTTTGGCGCGCAGTTCCTCGACCATGCTTGGGGTCGGAACCATGACTCGGCCGGAATATTTGTGGAACCAGCGCACGAAACTGTATCCGGCGGCGGTCACGTTCGCCAATGCTGCACACGATTATCCGCAGAAGATCCGCTATTGGCGCGACGGAGCTGGCATCATATGAGAGGCTTGGGACAAATGATTATTGCAGGTGCGACCATGGTCGCCGCGATGGCATG
>JBCBGJ010000248.1:0-4301 GCA_038526925.1 Pseudomonadota bacterium | reverse complement strand
GTCTTGGTCAAAGGCGCGACCCGGGATGTTGCGAAAGCCCTGGATATTCCAATCGGTAATAAGGTGATTGTGGTCAGTCGGATCGGATACGCGGGCGACTTGCCTATTTCAATGGCGACTCATCACTTCGACTTTCATCGATTTCCAACGTTTCAAAAGATCTACCCGGAACACAAAAGCATTACACAGACGCTGATCCACTGCGGTGTTCTAGACTTTACTCGCAAGTGGACCCAGGTGCGCTCGCGTCTTCCCGGGCCGGAAGAATGCGAACACCTGAACATCCCCAAGCATGTCCCATTGATTGTTACAAAATCCTTGAACGTCGATCCGCTTGGCAAACCACTTGAGTATGGCGACGCTGTCTTCGCATCCGATCGAATGGAACTGGATATTGCGAGCACGGACGACGCGAAACGCTACGACGACTAGACTTTCGAACACAGGACTTTCCATGGATACCCGAATCACGAATGCGAAAATTGTAACAGCTGCAGATGTCGTGGACGGCTCGCTGGCTGTCGTTGACGGTAAGATTGAAGCGTTTGAGCCGAATGGTTCTGGCGTCGATTTTGATGGGGATTACCTAATCCCAGGCTTGGTCGACATTCATACCGACAACTTGGAGAAGCATTTCTATCCTCGACCTGGCGTGGATTGGGACGCTCAGTCGGCAGCGATTATTCACGACGGGCAATGCGTGTCCGTTGGCATTACGACCGTGTTTGACAGCCTTTCAGTTGGATCCTGGTCTGACAATGAAGCGCGGCACCTTGAGAACATGCTGAAGCTTGTGGAGGGCCTGGAAGTCGCTGATCAGAAGAAGCAGCTTAAAGGCAGCCACTTGCTCCATTGGCGCTGCGAGACCTCGAGCCCGGTTCTAGAAGACTTGATGAGCAAGCTTGTTCCACATCGGATGACGCACTTGCTATCCGTTATGGATCACACGCCAGGTCAAAGACAATATCCAGACATCGAAAAGCACAAAGCGCGCTGGAAAGCGCATCTCGGTCTAACTGATGACGAAGTTGAGGCGCGGGTTGCTAATGCTCAAGAAAAGCAGGCCAAGTATACGCCTATGAACCGTGAGGCTGTGGACCGCATCGCCAAGGAACGCGATCTTAAACTGGCAAGCCATGACGATCAGCTGCCGGAACACATTGAGCAAGCGGTTGAAATAGATGCAACGATTGCCGAGTTTCCGACCACGTTAGAGGCGGCCAGGCTCGCCAAAGAGCACGACATGACTGTCGTGATGGGCGCGCCCAACCTAATGCGAGGCGGGTCCTATTCCGGCAATGCGTCAGCGGCAGACATCGCGAATGAAGGGCTGCTTGATGCTTTTGCATCTGATTATGTGCCAAGATCGATGATCGAAGCAGCGTTCCGCCTCACACTCGAGCCGTTTAATTGGTCGTTGCCTGCTGCGATTGCCACCGTAACATCAAACCCGGCGGTGAGTGTCGGACTGACTGATCGCGGCGAGATCCAAGAGGGCCTGCGCGCAGATTTTGTAAGAGTGCAAGTGAAAGAGGGGCGTCCATTGATAAAGGGCGTTTGGGTTGAAGGGGAGCGTGTGGGGTAACCCTCATATGAAGCGAGATGCCGCAATCATGGCGCATCGTCACTTACAATACGTGGAAGTGCGATGGACTATACCGTGATCGTTTAGAGTGGATGGCACATGGGCTGAGCGCCCTTGCGCCCGATATTGTATGTTTGCAAGAGGCCTTTGAGTGTCTTGAGGCAAACGTCGATACTGTAGCGACACTCGCCAAACGCCTCGGCTTGCGCGTGCATGTGCTTCGGTCGCGAGAAAAGATCAGATCTTTTCAAGGCAAAGATCATCGGTCATGGTCCAACCTTGCCATCCTATCGAATGCCACCCTGAAAGAGCGGCGAGATGTAAAGCTCGTATCGCACTCTTTAGACCCGGATCGTTGGGCGCTCCGTCTTAATTTGGATTTTGATCCAGGTGTTTCGGTAAGCGTGGTGAATACTCACTTCACGCATATTCGTGGCACATCAGGGATACTTGGCCGGCGAGCTCAGGCCAGGCAACTTGCCGATCGCCTTCGCGTTGAAACAGATCCAACCATATTTTGCGGCGATCTTAATGCGGTTTGGGGCTCTGAGGACTTGGAGGCTCTTGTAGAACTTGATTGGGCGGAACCCGTGGAAGAGGATCCAGGCGGCACGTTCATCGGCGAACGCGTTGGCTCGATTCCAGACCCGCGGCGCATCGATCACATACAGGTCAAGTCGGGCAAACATCTAAAGGCCCGGCTCAAGAGGCGGTTTCCTGCTCTCCTTTCTCCTTGCGGCCCGCATGGCGAGTATCCAAGCGATCACGCCGCGCTGGTCGCCGATATCTCGGTCGAGGCCGCGTGATGGCAGACGGAACAGGCATCGCATCCAACGTGCAAAATCGCGCTAAGCGAAAACGCCCGGTCAATTGGCGCGAAGTGATCGGATTGTGCGCATATTATTGGGGGCAGCAAAAGGCGCTGCTAGGCACGGTTCTCGGTGTAATCGTGATTCAGATATTGATCGACCTCACCATTCCGATCAGTTCTGGCTTGCTTGTCGACCGCGTGATCGCCGCGTTGAATGAGACAGCAACCTTTGGACCTGCCTATCAGGCTCTCTTTATGTTGTCGGGCGCGACAGTTGCCTTTCATCTGTTTCGTTGGATTCGGTTTCATCTGCTGCATCAGTTTTTGACCAAATCCATGGATCACTTGCTGCGCGATGGCTTCGGTCAAGTTCAGCGGTTTTCGGCGGACTGGCATGCCACGACATTTGCGGGCGCGACCGTTCGCAAGCTCACTCGTGGAAAATGGGCGTTCGATTCTATGACGACCATTTTGTGGAATAATTTCTTCCCCATCTTCCTGAGCATTGTCGGGCTGACTGCCCTCATCGCTTATCGGTTTCCCTTGATCGGCCTGATGTTCGCGGCAGTCGTTATCTTCTATACGATTACGGCTGCGATCATCGCGACGTATTACGTGCGCCCCATGAATATCAAGGCGGCGACATCGGACAGCGCGATCGGCGCGTCGATGGCTGACACGATTATGAATAATCCCGCTGTCAGCGCATTTGGTGCAGCGGACCGCGAGGATCACAGGTTCTTTGGTCTGACAGAACGTTGGCGTGACTTTTGCCGGGTCGCCTGGAACCGCGGCGCCGATATGTTCTTCATTCAGAAGATCATCTGGGCTGTGCTTCAGTTTTTTATGGTGCTTGCCTTTATTGAGATGGTGCGATCCGGACGCGCAACACCTGGCGATGTCACCTTCATTCTGACGGCGAACATTTTGGTCGGCTCCTATCTCCGAGCGATTGGCGATCACATTCGGATGCTGCAGCAAAGTTTTAGCGAGATCGCGGATATCGTCGATATCGTTCAAAGCCCGCTTCAGATTGCCGATGTTCCAGGCGCTCAGCCGCTCAAGGCTGATTTGGGACGGATCGATTTTGAAAGAGTCAGCTTTGGCTATGAAGATGGTGCTTCTCAGCTTTATCAAGACTTCTCTTTGTCGATTGCTGCGGGTGAGGTCGTTGGCCTGGTTGGGCCATCTGGCTCAGGAAAATCAACCTTTGTAAAACTGATCCAGCGCCTTTACGATGTTAATGGCGGAGCAATCCGGATCGATGGCAGTGATATTTCGCAAGTCGCGCAAGCGTCCCTGCGCCAGTCGATTGCCTTGGTGCCGCAGGACCCGCATCTGTTTCACCGATCGCTTGCGGAAAATATCGCCTATGCGCGTCCAGATGCGACGCGCGAAGAAATCAAGGAAGCGGCGCGCCGAGCCTATGCCGATGAATTCATCGATGCGCTTCCTTTGGGCTACGAGACTTTGGTCGGCGAGCGGGGGGTTAAACTCTCTGGCGGTGAGCGCCAGCGCGTTGCCATCGCTCGCGCTTTTTTGGCCGATGCGCCAATTGTGATTTTTGACGAGGCAACCTCTAGCCTCGACACAATCACTGAGCATCACATCCAAGATGCGATGGCAGAGCTTATGAAAGGGCGCACAACGATTATCATTGCGCACCGGCTCTCAACGGTTCGCGACGTAGATCGCATTCTGGTTTTCGACAAAGGCAGCATTGTTGAGCAAGGCGATCATCAGTCGCTGATAAAGATTGCCAATGGTCGCTATCGTGCGCTGTACCAATTGCAGCAAGATAGAGCATCGACCGAGCTATGAGTGCCGAGCCCCAAACTGCAGTATCGACGCGCGGACCTTTGCGACCGTATCCCAGGCTGAAAACCAGCGCTTGGGATATGTTTG
>JBCBGJ010000247.1:0-4340 GCA_038526925.1 Pseudomonadota bacterium | reverse complement strand
AGAGCCTGTCGCAATGATCAGCGCGTCATAGGGCACGCTTCCGCCATGCTCGAGCTCGACCGTCTGGGCGCTGCGATCAATCTTCGTCGCGCGGACCGAAAGCACCGTGTCGATCTTCTGATCTTCATACCAAGCTGCGGGTTTGAAATAGAGGCGCTCTTCGGCGAGCTCGCCCTTCATATAAGCCTTCGACAGAGGCGGGCGTTGATAGGGCAGGGCAGCTTCTTCGCCGATCAGCGTGATCGACCCTTCAAAGCCAAACAATCGCAAAGACGCGCAGGCTTGCGCCGCGGCTTGGCCGCCACCAATGATCACGACTTTTTCTGCGCTAGACAGATCCACGACTCTACAACCCTCCCGAGTTCGATATTTTCATGACGCATGCGTCACTTTTTTGCAAGGCGCGACGCTGCGGCAAGATTTCCAGTTCTTTTCCACAAATGCAGACTGTGCCACAAGCCCCGAATGGATAAAGAAAATTCCCAACGCATTATGGCGATGCTGCATGCGCGATCGGGCAGCCTGGAAAATGGCGAACCGATCAGCCCGCCGATTGTCACAACCGCGAAGTACGCGCTCGCGGGAACACCGAATACGCCCTACACCTATGGGCGCGACATCAACCCCACTGTTGAGGCGGCGGAGGCGGCGATTTCCGCTTTGGAAGAGGCGCCCGTCGTCGCGTTTCCATCTGGTATGGCGGCGATCACAGCGGCCTTGATGATCACCGCAAAAGCAGGTGACCGGGTTTTAGTGCCCTCTGACGGCTATTACGTGACCCGGGTCATGCTGGAAGAGATCCTCTCCGGCCACGACATTCACTTCGATGCGGTGCCAACCAAAGCCTTCGCGACGACAGACCTTTCACCTTACGCCGTGGTCTGGGCCGAAACGCCGTCCAATCCGGGCCTCGATCTCTGCAGCATCCGATCGATCGCTGAAGCGGCGAGGGAGGCTGGCGCAACCCTAGTGGTTGATAACACCACCCTGACGCCCCTTTTACAGCGCCCACTCGATCTCGGCGCGGACGTGGTTGTCAGCTCCGACACAAAGGCGATGGCAGGACACTCTGATTGCCTCTTTGGTCATGTCGCGACACGCGATGAAGCGCTGCTCGCAAAAGCTGCACGATGGCGCAAAGTTTCGGGCAGCATCCCAGATCCCTTCGCCGCCTTCCTCACCCATCGCGGACTGATGACTTTAGAGGTGCGCCTAGAGCGAATGTGCGCGAACGCCGCTGCGCTGATGGATATTTTTGAAGACCATCCAGCCATAGAAATCGTGAAATATCCCGGCATGGGATTTGTCATCGGCCTGACCTTCGCGTCTGAGGCCAAAGCCGAAGCCTTTATCAATGACTGTCCCGCCATTTTCGCGTCGACGAGTTTTGGCGGCGTCCATACCAGTGCCGAGCGCCGCGCGCGTTGGGGGGATGATGTGCCGGATGGATTTGTCCGTCTATCGGTTGGGTGCGAACCCAGCGATGCCCTGGTCAGAGCGATTGAGGCCAATCTTGCTTCGCTTTGAGCTGCCTAACCTGACTGCCACGGCGCAGCTCGCGCAGAAGCTCGCGCCAATGCTCAAGGCCGGAGATGTGATCGCGCTGCATGGCGGTCTCGGTGCGGGAAAGACCACTTTCTCACGCGCTTTGATTTCAGCGCTACTTGGCCAAGACACCGAAGTCCCAAGCCCGACCTATACGTTGGTCCAGACGTATGACGGGCCAGCCTTCCCGATCTTCCATTTCGATTTGTACCGCGTGGACGATCCAAGCGAGGTGTTCGAGCTGGGCTGGGACGAAACGCAGGACGGCATCGCCCTGATCGAATGGCCGGGCCAGGCAGGCGAGCATCTGCCGGCATGGCGCCTTGATCTGCACTTGGATTTGGTTGGGGATAATCGCACGGCGCGACTGGAACCGCAGGGCGAAGACTGGCAAACTCGGCTGTATGAGTTCTGATCCGAATCGCAGCGCACAGACGACCGCTTTCCTTACAAAGGCGGGTTGGGGCGATGCGCATGTTCATTGGTTTGATCAAGACGCTTCAACGCGCCGGTATGCGCGTCTGACGCAGCCGCGCGGCGAAACCGCCATTCTCATGGACGCCCCGCGCGTTGAAGACGATCCGTGCACGCCGGATATGACGCTGGCGGAGCGCCAAGCAAAGGGCTGGAACGCCATGACGCGCCTCGCGGCGAGCCGTGTCGACGCGTTCGTTCTCATCGCAGATTATTTACGTGCAGCAGGCCTACGCGCGCCGCAAGTCTTTGCCCATGACGCACGTTTGGGTCTCGCCATTTTGGAAGACTTTGGAGCGCAGCGAGAGTTTGCGCGCCTGATTGAACAAGGCCTAGAAGAGATCCCGCTTTACACACAAGCAGCGAGAGATCTGGCGAAACTGCACCGCCACGCGAAACCCACCGTGTTGAGCAATGGCGAAGATCATTGGCCGATCCTCGAATTTGATCAGATCGCTCTGGGTGCGAATGCAGATCTGTTTGCGGATTGGTTTCATGTCTATGATGACACGGCCCGGATGACCGATGCCGACCGCGCGCGTTGGGAAAGGGTCCGGGACAATCTCATCGAGCAAGCTGTCGCTTTCCCACGCGAGTTTACGCTTCGCGATTATCACGCCGAAAACTTGCTCTGGCTTCCGGACAAACAGATCGGTCTGCTAGATTTCCAAGATGCCGTGATCGGGTGGGACGCTTGGGACATGGCCATGCTCACGCAGGATGCGCGGCGGGAAGTTTCGGAGGATGCGGCTGACACAGCGATCCAAAACTATCTGACCGAGACCGGGAAAGAAGACGCAGACTTCCGCGAACGCCTCGCCGTCATTGGAACGCTGAACGCATTGCGCATTGCAGGGGTCTTTGCCCGCTTGATGAAGCGCGATGGGAAGCCGCGCTATGAAGCATTTATGCCGAGGCAGAAGCTGATGCTGGCGCGAAATCTAGAACATCCAAGCGCCTCAGAAATGCGCGCATTCGTGGCTGACACTGCGCCTTCTGTTTTGGAGACTTTGCGATGATAGACATGCCACACACCGCAATGGTGCTCGCTGCAGGTCTCGGCACCCGCATGCGGCCGCTGACCGACGCGACGGCGAAGCCTCTGCTTGAGGTTGCGGGACGTAGCATGATTGATCGACTGCTCGACAACCTTGTCAGCGCCGGCGCCCAGCGAGCCATTGTAAACGTGCATTGGTGCGCAGACCTGGTCGAGGCGCATCTGAAAACGCGGCAGGACATCGAAATCATCATTTCAGACGAACGGGACCAGGTTCTGGAAACCGGAGGCGGTTTGGCGAAAGCACGCCCTCTTCTGGGGGATGATCCCATCTTTGTTGTGAATACGGATGCCTTTTGGGAACCCACTGGCGCAGAACCACTTCAGAAACTCGCTAAAAGTTTCAATATGGAACTTGCAGATGAAGTCCTCCTACTGGCCGATATAAAACGATGCCTCGGATTCCCCGGGGCAGGTGATTTCTTCCTTGGTGATAAAGGCGCTTTATCACGCCGCGGCGACGCGCCATCCGCGCCTTGGGCCTATGCGGGGCTGCGCATCATAAAACCTCAGCTCTATGACGATGCGCCTATCGAGCCCTTCTCAGCCAATCAAATTTGGAACGAAATACTGCCCAAAGGCCGCGTCCATGGCGTCCCCTTAGACCGGTTTTGGTTGCATGTTGGCGACCCTCAAGCCTTGAAGGATGCGGAGTTCTGGCTCCGATGTCATGGCGCATGAGTTTAGGCGTCGCACGACACGATAAGCGCATTTTCTCCATTCCGGCGGGCGCAGACTTTCTCGGTGATTTGGCAGAGGCCCTTGCCGCAGAGTTTGACCTCGCGAATAATCCCGAGGCCCTTGCTGACGCTCTGATCTATGTTCCAAACCGCCGATCTGAGCGCGCCCTCGCATTCGCAATCCACCGAGCCGCAGGGGGCAAGGCCTGTCTGCTGCCAATGATCAGAGCGCTCGGCGATCTTGAAACGAGCGACCCGCCGCCAAGTGCTGAAGCCGCGCTGGCTGACTTGCCGCCCGTGATCTCACCCGCCGAACGCCTTGGCCGCCTCACTCGGCTCGTGATGGCCTATTTTGAGGCGACCAGTGCTGGGCTCCCGGCCGTTTCTTGCCTGTCCGCAGCGCGCGAATTGGCGCGTTTGCTAGACCAGGCTGCGCTGTCCGGCGACGTCGCCTGGGGTGAGCTCGACACATTGGTCTGTAATAATTTTCAGGAATTCGAGTGACTTTTGCCAATGCGTGGCGAGCTCTGCGTTCGGGACCAATGTGTCGAGCTCACCCCAGGCGACGTCGCCGGACAGCGCAG
>JBCBGJ010000246.1:0-4368 GCA_038526925.1 Pseudomonadota bacterium | reverse complement strand
AAAACCTGGAGGTTGCATCTGGAGGAACTTTCGAGGGCGTTTTCGCGCGATCACAAGGCGGTAAGATCACGATCCAGAATGTTGATGAAATTACCAGCCGTGATTCCACCGCAGTCGATGTCGATACGCGCGATAGGGTCGGATTTCGTAATTATTCCGGCGGCGGCGCGGATATCTCGATCCAGAACATCGCGATCCCAGAATTCGACGATCCTAATTCGTCGGACATGCTACGCAGCGCCGATGGCATCGTCGCTTATAGCGGCTTGGGCAGTATCAACATTGGCGCGCAGGGCCTGGAAGATTCGACCACCATCGGCACAATCCTCACCGACGGCACTGCGATCTATGCGAACAGCGAAGGCGGGTATGTCAAGGTCAATGCGACCGGCAATATAGAAGCGCGCTATGACGGTGTTGTCGTCGAAAACTCAGGGACCGGTCTCAGCGATGTGAAAACGGGTTTGGTTAAGTCTGGCGATGATTATGCCGCGATCGACGTGACCAACATCGAGAATGCTCTTGATAGTACGACCAGAAGCCTATCGGTCACATCGACCGGAATTGTCGATGGCGGCGCCTACGGCATCCGAGCTGTTCAGCATGGCGGCGCCTACGGCATCCGAGCTGTTCAGCAAGGCTCTGGCGATCTCAACATCACAGCGAACTCATATGTTTTCAATCGTACGGCGGCCGTGATCGCCGACACCGACCTTGGCGAGACTCAACTGGATTATGCAGCAATCAGAGCGATTAACGAAAAAGGTCAGAACCTAACGATTACCACAAATGATAGCGTCAGCGGAACAGATATCGGCATCCATGCAGTTCATAGCGGTACTGGCACGGCGACGATAAATGCTCAAAGCTCAGTTTCGACCTCTTCTTCCAGAGAAGGCAGTTCAGCGATATTGGGCATTAATAACAGCGCTAATCAGATGACCATCAACGCAGATGGCGCCATTTCATCAAACCGCACCGGAATTGCTGCCCGGACCTCAAACGGCGCGCTCTCGGTCAATATGGGTGCTGGCGGCGCGATCACTCAATCGGAAACCGGGATCTTTATCAAAGGCGAGGAAACCTCAACCGGCGCTCTGACAGTCAACGCTCTAGGAAGTATCGAGTCGTCAATGGGTGACGCCATTTACGTCAACCAAGACGGCACCGGGGCTGTGAGCGTTACAACCGGCACAGAGCGCATTCGATCGACGGGTGAGAGCGGGATTAATGTCGTTCGGTCTCAACTCGGTAATATCGAAATTGAAACCGGCGGCCAAGTGCAAGCAGGGGGCTCAGCCTACGCGATCAAGGTTCTTGCCTCCGGCGGCGGGGAGATCGACGTCACGACCAATGGTAGCGTCAACTCTGTTCTCCAGAACGGGATCGACATTGACGTCACCAATGCACCAGACCCGCTGAACCTTGCGCTTGGCATTGCAGACACGAATGTCGACCTTCAAGTGAACGGTATCGTTTCTGGCGGGGCTCGCGGTGTAGAAATCATCCATACCGGCGGCGGAAAAGTCGATGTCACCCTTGGGTCTGACGGAATAATCGAAGGCGGAGGCGGTGATGGCCTCTATGTCAAAACCTCTAGCGACGGGGTTGCGACAAACATCCAAGGTTCGTCAGGAGCAATTGGTGGATTTGCTCGCGGGATCAGCGCTCAAACCAATAATGGAGACATAACCATCGGATCGCTCGATCTAGTTGGGGGCTACAACGAGGGTATCTTTGCGCGCTCAACTGGCGGCATGATCACGATCAGGGATATCGATGAGGTTGTCAGCTCCAATGGTGACGCGATTAACGTCTATTCGAGCGAAACCGCTGATGTCTCAACGGACAGCTACGGCAATCGATCGATTGATAGCTACACCGGCGGAGACAATATTTCGATCCAGAATGTTTCGATCCAATTTACTGATCCCACGGATGGATCAATCTCCTATAGCGCCAATGGAATCCGCGCGTTTAGCGGCACAGGCGAGATCAATATCGGGGCGGAAGACCCGGGCAACGGTACAGAGATCGGCCCAATCTTAACCAACGGCACCGGCATCTATGCGCGCAGTGATGGCGGACCGATCAATGTTGCGACGTCGGGCGATATCCGGGCGAAGAATGGTGATGGAATAAAAATCACAAACAAAGGATCGTCTGCCACCACGCTGAATGCTTTAGGCACGATACATGCGGGCGAAGATGCCATCAATTTATCAATAGATCCGGGAGCAACAGCCGCGACGATCTCTTTTGTCAACGCTTATGGCGACACGGGAAGTGGGCTCGAACTACAACTCCAAAGACAGGTTGTTGATCCAACCGTAACGTCCACAGGCACGGCCCGCGGGGGCCAAGTTGGAATCGATATCACTCACATCGGCGTAGGGACACTTACCGTTGAAGCCAACAATGCCTATGGCACAGTAGAAGACGGTTTTGAAATTGATATGCGTAATCTTGATACGAGCGTCGGGGCCGCCTTGGATCTCACCGCCAACGGCACGGTCCAAGGTGGTCGGCGCGGAATGGACTTAAGTCATCTAGGCAGCGGCACCGCGATCATTACCGCGCGCGGCGCCGTCATTGGCGATACGAGCGACGGCCTCGAGTTCATAGGTGGGCAATCCGGCGCGCACGTAACGCTTAAAGGCGATACAACCGGCTCAATCTCCGGCGGCACCCACGGCGCGCGCCTGGAAGTCACCGATTTTGATATTACCATCGAAGACTTCGCCTCTATCACCGGCGGCACCAATGACGGCATCAACGCTCAATCCCAAGGCGGCGATATCACCATCCAGAACATTGATAGCGTCACCAGCACGTCTGAGTATGCCATTAGTGCGAATAGCGGAACCGGTGACATTGAGATTAGAAATGTCGGGATACCGACACTCACGTCCTCAACCTCGAATACGACCGACCGAAGCTACAGCGCGATTTCTGCGAACACGCTCGGCGGCGACATTACGATTGAGACGGACGCTGCGATTTATGCCTATAATTATGGCATAAGAGCTAAAAATGGCGATGATTTCACACCGGTCTCGAGTGGATCCATTGATATCCGAGTTAGCAATGTCACATCGGTATATGAAGCTGTATTTGCGGCCAATTACAGCGATTATGCAGGCTCAACGACCAGCGTGACGGTGTCTGGAGATGTTTCTTCAGATGGCGCGGGCGTGTTTGTGCTGAGCGCGACTGGCGGGAAGGTAACAGTCACAGAAACCGGGTCGATCTACGGCGCAAATCGAGCGATTAACTTTCTTGACGAGCAAGGCA
Organism: Pseudomonadota bacterium; assembly: GCA_038526925.1. Classification (GTDB taxonomy): domain Bacteria; phylum Pseudomonadota; class Alphaproteobacteria; order Caulobacterales; family Hyphomonadaceae; genus Henriciella. Next base: position 1,074 of record JBCBGJ010000246.1, on the reverse strand, counting down.
TCGCCAATTCAGACGATGAAGTGATCCTCGATGGAACATTGACGGGCGATGTCGAGATGGGTGGCGGCGACGACACATTCAATCTCGGCGGCACTATCAGCGAAGGCTCTACCCTGTTTGGCGGGGATGGGACAGACACATTCAATGTAAGCAGCGTCACCGGCATAACCCTGACCACGACCAGCGGCTTAGGCGTTGCGATCCGAGAGTTTGAAAACTTCAATTTCGATGGCGATAATGTCACGATTGCCGGCGATCATGTTGGCTGGGAGCAGGTCAATTTCAGAGACGGCACAACCTTCCTAGGCGATGGTCAGAGCAATGCGTCTCTGTCCGCCGCCATGGGCACGATCTTTATGGGTGCCACGCTTCATGCGCGGGACAATGCTGTGTTCACGGGTAACCTGATCAATGAGGGAACGCTTCTGATCGGCGACTCCCCGGGAAGGTTCAATCTGAACGGTGATTTCACGCAAAGTGCTGAGGGCAAACTTGTGATCGAGTATTTTGGCGACCTTCGCGACGGAGATTTTCTCCAAGTGAGCGGACTCGCCACTCTCGATGGCACGCTCGAAATTCTTGTCCCAAGTACCCCAACCGCAATCTCTGACTGGACGTTCTTGCAAGCGCTAGGTGGGATAAATGGTGGATTCCATACCATCATCGAAAACGTGCCCGATATCAATTACACACTCGAGATTGCAGGAACAACGGCGACGGTACGAATCGTTCCACTAAGCGTCATATCTCCACCGCCGCCGCCTCCGCCACCACCAGATCCAGATCCAGCGCCGGATCCGGACCCTGTGCCCGATCCAGACCCAACCCCGGACCCCGGCGACGATACCGGATCTGATCCTGATGATGACTCTGGCGATAACCCAGGCGATGATCCTGCTACAGACCCTGGCGATGACACCGGCTCAGATCCGGTCGATCCCGCAGACCCAGGCGATCAGGTTGACCCAGATCCCACACCGGAGCCTGATCCCGAGCCAGAACAGCCCTTGCTGTCGCCGAAGGAGATCGCGCCTTCCGCGCTGATGGCGGGTATGTTTGCAAGCGATCTGTTCG
>JBCBGJ010000245.1:0-4370 GCA_038526925.1 Pseudomonadota bacterium | reverse complement strand
TGGCGAAAGGCCAAAAGGTTTGGTCCTTCAATCCAAATTCCTGAAAAGGGATCTATCGCATAGGGCCTAAACGTGCGATAATTGTAGCGACCGTAACCCAATTGCTCCAGCGAAATGAGATCCAACAAAGCGCGTTCGGCGATAAACAAATCTTCAATCAGAGGATGACCGTCAGGTAGGCGAGGCCGCTGACGGACCCTTTGCAGCAATTCGATACGCACCAAACGCCGTCGTTCGAAGCCAGCTTGTGAATGATTATCGAGGGCGAAGCTCGTCGCTGGCCCTAATTCGCGCTCCAGTCCTAAGCGGCTGGCTGTTTCGGGTGACAATGCGAGTTCTGTTTGCAGGACGTCTGATGCAATCGCCTGCGATTGAGCGATCGCACGGCGCGCAGACCTGGAGTCGCTATTGTCTTGGCTGCAGGCGGATAGGGGCAGGAAGAGAGCGAGTGCGAGAGACGCGATTAGCAACCTGAGCGCGCAAAATGGACGAGATTGCCAAATAACTGGCCGCCGGAAAGTATGAAACATTCGCAACAGCTGCATTCCTAACGCTACTCCCTGTTGTCGGGCTTACCCATATCCGTTACACCCCGCCAGTCTTATCAGCGGAGAACCCCGTGGAAAATACACCGACCACTCAAGATCCAGGCCTGTCTGGAAACGTTTTGTTCTACAAGAACCCACAGCCTTTGAACCCAGAACAACATGCTGGACTCGGGGTGAAAACCATCGATCAGCCGTTCGGCTTTCTGCGTTCAGCGCATGCTGTCCCTGTGACCGTCACTGAGTTTGGCATGGCGTCAGCAGCCTATCCAATCATCTTTGTCGGCCAAGAGCGGACGCCGGTTGCGGTAATGGGCGTTTCCGAAGGTGAAAACCTTTTCGTCACCGAAAACGGCATGACAGAGCCAGACTTTTACGTCCCAGCGTTTGTTCGACGTTATCCATTCGTGTTTGCGAATGATGACCAAGCTGACCGTCTTTTGCTGTGCATCGACCGCGACGCGCCGATGGTCACAAACCAACCAGAAATTCCGCTGTTCGAAAATGGCGAGCCAAGCGCGTTCACTCAAAACGCGATTGAGTTCTGTAAAGAGTTTGAGCGCCAACGTCGTTCAACCGCAGAATTCACCAAGATCATCTCTGAGATGGGTCTGTTCGAGCAAAAGTCTGTGACGTTCCAGCCGCGTGACCAACAAGGTAACCCGCAAGGCGAGCCACAAAAGATCGCTGACTATTACGCAATCGACGAAAACAAGCTCAACGATCTTTCGGATGAGCAGTTTAAACAGCTCCGCACCAATGGTGCTTTGGGTGCGGTTTACGCGCATATGATTTCGCTTCTCAACTGGCAGCGCATCATCTCGCGCGCCATCCAAAAGCAAACAGGTGCTGCAGCGCCGGCCCCAACACCAGGTGCTCCAGCGCCAGAAACGCCCGGTACACCCGGCGCTTTTTAAGCCACTACGCACATTACAGAATAGACAGGGCGGTTCGCGAGGACCGCCCTTTTCTTTTTCAAGGTCAAATGCCCGAAAGAATTCTCGAAATCACATCCTCGCGAGGTGGCTTCCCTGTGCGTTTTACTTCTATAACAAGCGCGATGAATAGAACTCGGGTTTGCCGTATGACGTTTCTTCGTAGTTTTCTTGCTCTCATCCTGGCGTCGCTACTGAGTGCCAGCGTAGTGTCCGCCCAACCCGTCGATGGCGGACACGCCCGCGCGGAGCTGATTTCCGAACGTGCGCTAGCTGTTCCAGGCGAAACGGTTTGGTTTGGGCTCTCTTTTGAGATCGATCCCAAGTGGCATATCTATTGGATCAATCCAGGCGACGCGGGCATCCCACCGGAGATCACTTGGCGCGAAACCGGTGGCCTTGCCCCGGAGAGTATTGGCGAATTTGAGTGGCCGCTGCCGGAGCTGCTTCCGGTCGTTCCAGGACAGATCATGGACTATGGCTATTCCGATCAGGTCGTTTTGCCATTTCCTGTGACCCTACCTGCAGAGCTGGAAGGCCCTGTCGTCTTCGAAGGCGTTGCGGATTACCTGATTTGTCAAGATGTTTGTATTCCAGAAAGCGTCGATATTCGGCTGATGCTGTCGATTGGCGCAGGTCAGATCCCCGACACCAGAGCGTCCGAGTTGATCCAAGGTGCTTTAGAGCAGGTCCCGCCAGCTTTTCCAGGTGATGTCGCCCTAAGCCAAGACGGGGAAAACTGGATCATGTCGCTGTCAGCTACGGATGTGGCTGGACAAGAGGCAGAGGCGCGCTTTTTCCCATATGATCACGAGATTACCCACGCCGCAGACCAAATAGCGAGTTTTGGCGCCTCAGGCTTCAGTCTTTCTTTGACCCCTGCGAGCGCGGGTGCCGACCTGCCGGCATCAGTCTCCGGCGTCGTGACGCTTGGCGATGCGGCTTATGAGGTCACAGCAACCTCGGGAGCCGTTTTACCTGGCACTCGGTCAAGCAATGGCGGCGTCGGCGTTGCGAATGGGGCAGGCTTGCCGCTGCTAATGGCGTTTGCGCTGATTGGTGGGCTGATTCTGAACCTGATGCCCTGCGTCCTGCCGGTTTTGTCGATCAAGGCAATGGGACTGGTTTCATCCACCGCAAACGGACATACGGCCGAGGCGCGGGCACATGGGCTTTGGTACACGGCGGGCGTTCTCGCGAGTTTTGGGGTCCTGGCCGCAGCAATCTTAAGCGTGAGAGCGGCCACGGGCATCGCGATCTGGGGGTTCTGGCTACAAAACCCGATCCTGGTCACAGCTTTAATCCTGGTCGTATTCCTAATTGGGCTTTGGTTACTAGGACTCTTTGAGCTTGGCACATCCGTGCAAAGCGTTGGCTCTGATCTGGCCGCGAAACAGGGGAGTGCGGGCGCGTTCTTCACGGGCGTTCTGGCTGCTGTCGTTGGCGCCCCGTGTACCGGCCCGTTCCTGGGCGCTGCCCTGGGCGCGGTCATGACCCAACCCGCAGTTAATGTGGTTCTGGTCCTGCTGACCATGGGGCTTGGCATGGCGCTGCCCTTCTTACTCCTCTCTTTCTCGCCGGGTCTGCAGCGATTTATGCCAAAGCCGGGCGCCTGGATGGAGACTTTAAAACAAGTCTTTGCATTCCCGATGTTCTTAACCGCGGCGTGGTTGCTGTCCGTTCTCGGCGCCCTTGCGGGGTATCGCATGGCGGCCATGGTTGTTGCGGGCGCTGCCTTGATTGCCTTTGGCATATGGGCGTTTAAGTCCGCGGGACAGGGCGCGAAGTCTATTTTGCTTTCCGTGCTTGGGTTGGCGATCATCATCCCGGTCTTCGGGCTAATCTCCGCCACGAGCTCTATCGAAGTATTTATCGGACTTGGATGGCTCATCGCGATGATTGTCGCGTTTGTTTTTATCGCACGGCTTGGCGAAGGCGCGGCATCGAAGCTCGCGCAAGCGGTGGCCGGATTGGCCGTCGTCGCAGGATTGATTTGGCCGCTTGCCCAAGCCCGTACAGCCCTCGCATCTGATGCACCTACTGAGGCGTATGCCGCGAAGTATGAAACAGAGGCTTGGTCTCCGGACCGCGTCGCTGAGCTGACCGCTGAGGGCCGCGCCGTCTTCGTCGATTTCACCGCTGGATGGTGCGTAACTTGTCAGGCAAACAAGCTGCAAACGCTTCAAACGAAGCCTGTTTCAGAGGCATTCGCGGCCGCAGATGTCGCCTTCCTGGTCGCAGATTTTACGAATGGTGACAAAACGATTGCGTTGGAACTGCAGAAGCGCAATCGCGCGGGCGTGCCGATGTATCTTTGGTATGCGCCGGGGCAAACAACGCCGGAAGTGCTGCCCGAATTGCTATCTATCGATCTTGTAACAGGACTTGTCGAAGCGGCTGGTTAAAATATTTGTTTTCACTCCCACTCTAAAGAAACGGAATGCTTCCAATGATGACACTGACACGAAGAAACCTTGGTCTCGCAGCCGGAATGGCGACTGCGGTTGCGCTGACGGCGGGATCTATGATTGCGTTTTCTGCGAATGCAGCCCCCGTGAGCGGTGAGTCTGCTCCGATCTTTGTGGACTATAACACAGCGTCCGGTGAGCAGATTTCACTCGGTGATTTCGACGGCAAGACCGTTGTGATGGAGTGGACCAACCATGACTGTCCTTTCGTTGTGAAACACTACTCGGACCCCGTGAAGAATATGCAGACACTGCAGAGCGATGCGCAGGGTGATGATGTCGTATGGATTCAGGTCATTTCGTCCGCGCCCGGCAAACAGGGGCACTTGGAAGCGGACGCTGCGATTGCAAAGAATGCTGAGCGCGGCGCAAATCCGACTTTTACAATCCTCGATCCAGAGGGTAATTTGGGCCGCGCCTAT
>JBCBGJ010000244.1:0-4377 GCA_038526925.1 Pseudomonadota bacterium | reverse complement strand
GCGGTCGGAGCGATGGTAGCGGGTCGGACAGCCGATATCTTTGGTCGGCGCACAGTATTAATCGTTGCTGCCGTCTGTTTCTTCATCAGTGCTTGGGGATCAGGTGTTGCAACGGGCGCGGCAGAATTTGTTGTCTATCGCATCCTCGGCGGTCTTGCGGTTGGCGCCGCAAGTGTTCTGGCGCCGGCCTATATCAGTGAGATCACACCCGCCAACATTCGAGGACGACTCTCAAGCATTCAGCAAGTCGCGATTATTGTCGGCCTGACCGCTGCCTTCATGAGCAATTATGTGGTGGCGGGTGCTGCCGGATCATCCGTCAGCGAGTTTTGGCTTGGGTTCGAGGCTTGGCGCTGGATGTTCTGGATTGAAATGGTTCCAGCCGCAATTTTCTTCTTCGCTCTATTCCTGATACCTGAAAGCCCGCGATTCCTGGTCATCAAAGATCGCGATGAAGACGCGCAATCGGTTCTCTCACGCCTGTTTGGAGAAGGGTCGGGCGCGCGCAAACTGGGAGAGATCAGATCCTCAATCGCATCGGATCACAAACCGCGCCTCAGCGACCTGTTCGACAATGGCAATATACGTCCAATCGTTTGGGTCGGAATTGGCCTCGCCGTGTTCCAGCAGCTGGTCGGCATTAATGTCGTCTTCTATTATGGTGCCGTCCTTTGGCAGTCCGTTGGATTCACAGAAGACAACGCACTTCTGATCAACGTGATCATGGGCGTTGTGAGTATTGGCGCTGTTCTGGTGGCCTTATCAGTGATCGACAAAATTGGTCGCAAGCCGCTTTTGATCATTGGATCGATTGGTATGGCCGTGACCCTCGGCACGATGATGATCTGCTTCTTTAATGCGACAACGAATGAGGCCGGGGATCTTGTATTGCCGGGCTTTTGGGGGCCTTTGGCGCTGTTTTCTGGCGTGGCCTACGCGGCGATGTTTAATCTCTCGTGGGGCCCGGTCATGTGGGTCATGCTCGGTGAGATGTTCCCGAACCAAATTCGTGGATCAGGCCTCGGCGTGAGTGGGTTCTTCCAATGGTTCGCCAATTTCGGCGTCACACTGACGTTCCCAATCTTACTCGCAACGATTTCTCTCGGAGGGGCTTACTCGCTCTACTTCCTCGGAGCGGTGGTTTCGATCTTCTTCGTGTCGCGCTTCGTGCATGAGACGAAGGGAATTGAATTGGAAGATATGAAAGGCTTCGACTGACGCTAGAGCGATTGTAGATGGGCGATCAGGTCATCAAAGACTTTGACGCCTTCTGCAAGCTGCGTCTTGGCAATGAATTCATTTGGTTTGTGGGCCTGGTCGATTGAACCAGGCCCACAAATAACTGACGGCATACCAGCTTGATGAAACTGGCCTGCTTCCGTCGCATAGGCGACCGCGCGCAAAGCGTTGTCACCCGTTAGTGCGCGAACGAGAGACTCCGCAGCATTGTTCTCGCCCGGCGCGAGGCCGGGCACATCTGTATATTTTGTGACTTCAACCCCGCACTCAGGAAAGCGCGCTTTTAGCGCCGCATCTTTTGCATCAGCCGCTTCCAGAAACGGCTCAAGGATCTCATCCGGATCGTATCCCGGCGGGCAACGTAGGTCGAAGTGGAATTCGCATTCACGTGCTAATATATTTGTCGCCGTCCCGCCATTGAGCTCCCCAATGCTCAGCGTCGGGTAGGGGGGATTAAAAGGGGAGTCAGGGTCGGCGTTCGCGGCGAGATTCTTCTCGATCTCACGAAGGCGCACCATCAAATCGACCGCCTCGCCATTCGCCGACACGCCCAGATGTGGCAAGCTGGAATGAGCCTCACGTCCTGTAACGACGACTTTGGTCAGCATGATGCCTTTGTGTCCTGAGACCACTTGCCAAAGCGTCGGTTCACCGACCCAAACCGCATCTGGCCGTGCGCCGCGCTGAACCATATCATCGATCATCAAAGGCGCGCCTTGGCAGCCAACCTCTTCATCATAGGAAAACGCGAAATGGACGGGCTTTTTCAGATCTAGCGCAGCAAATTTTGGCGCATAGGCAAGGCAAAGCGCAAGAAAGCCCTTCATGTCACTCGTGCCGCGGCCAAATAACCGGCCATCTATTTCAGTCATATCGAAGGGATCGGTCTCCCAAGGTTGCCCATCGACAGGAACAACATCTGAGTGACCTGACATGACGAGGCCGCCCGGGAGATCCGGTCCAATTCGCGCCCAAAGATTTGATTTGTCGCCCTCGCTGTTTTCGATCCGGCGACACTCGAACCCTAACGGAACGAGTTGATCTTCGACCCATGTAATCAATTCTAAGTTTGAGTTGCGCGAGGTCGTATCGAAACTAACCAGCTTAGCGAGAAGATCGGTGACTGTGGCAGTGGTGGTCATAAGGGTGCCTATCGTAGAGCAGGCGTGAGTATCAATCACTAATTCTCCATGGCGAACCTGCTTTTGCAATCCGTCGACCTCTGCGTCATGCCTCGACATCTTTTATTCAGCGTGACAAGGCGCTCAGCGTAACTGCGAAAGGATCAAACAGATGGCCACCGTTCTCGCGGCTTTGTTGCCCATCGCGGCCATTCTGGCGCTCGGCAAAATTTCAGCCTCGCTCAACCTATTGAGCCGTGACGGATGGATTGGGCTCGAGCGGATTACTTACTTCGTGCTGTTTCCTGCTCTCATTGTCAGCAAGCTTGCTGTTGCAGACTTTTCAGGGATCGATTGGCGCATGCCGACCGCCTTAATCGGAGCGCAGCTACTTCTATCCGTGGCGACAATTGTCGTTGCGGGCGTGCTAAAAACGACCCGCGATAGGATTGGTGTCTATGTGCAGTCGGCGGCGCGCTGGAATACCTTTATCGCTCTCGCTTTGGCGCAAGACCTATTCGGCGCGCAGGGCCTCGCTTTGGTCGCTGTCAGCGCGGCCGTTATGATTCCAACCGCGAATATTTTGTCCGTCTCGGCGCTCATGCACTTCTCTAATGAAGCCGTAAAGCCGGTTCAGATGCTGAAAAAGCTCGCGGTGAACCCGCTCGTGCTCGCCTGTGTGATTGGGATTGGGTTGAACGTAACCGGGCTTCCGGTGCCAGGTCAGGCGTTCGAGATACTCGATTTGCTCGCCCAAGCCACCATCGCCCTCGGCCTTCTAACAACAGGCGCTGCCATCGATTTGAAAGGGCGAGGAAGTTCTATGACCGCCGCGACGGTCTGGTCAGTGGTCCGACTTGCGGGCCTGCCTTTGATTGCTGGAGTGATCGCGATCTCGTTCGGGCTTTCGGGACAGGTTCTATACGTAATCCTGATCGCAACAGCGGTCCCAACTGCCGTCAATGGAACCATCCTAGCGCGGCAACTCGGCGCCGATGCAACCTTGGCTGCAAACCTGATCGCGTTTCAGACGATCGGATCAATTTTGTCGATCTCGGTTGTTCTATGGCTGGCAGGAATAGGTGTATAAAAGCTGGTGCCACCAATCGAAGATACATTAAACTCTTCGATTGAAACCGAACAACTCATCCAAGCATTAAAAGACTTCGAAGACCAGCTTGCCCCATTTGAGGCTGAGTTGGAGGAGCTGGGCCTATGAGAAGGCCCGGCAACAACCATACCCGTGAAAAATTTTCTGAAGCCGCTCGACACGAAGATATCACCATAAGGCCTCCTCGCTCGGCAAAGACGAAGCGAGCTTCTCCGTTTTCAATTCGCTTTACTGAAGCTGAGCGAGAGCAGTTAGAACTGGCGGCGGGGAATATGGCACTTGGTGTTTACATCAAGCTGAGGCTTTTTGATGATCTACCGCCAGTGCCGCGTCAGAGCTCACTTTCTAAGGTCGATAAGGAAGCCTTGGGTAAAGTGCTTGCCGCTTTCGGACAATCTCGGCTCTCACAAAACATGAACCAGCTTGCGCATGCTGCGAACATCGGAACCTTACCCGTAGACGAAGAACTCATTGATGAGCTCTATACGGCGTGCAGAGAGATCAAAGCGCTTCGTGAGGCTATTCTCGGCTGTATCGGCATGCGAGGGCTTCGATGATCCTGCATGGCAATTCCCGGGGTAGCGCGCGGGCCCTTGCTATTCACCTCATGCGAGATGACGAAAACGACCATGTCCACGTACAAGAAGTGCGTGGTTTCATGAGTGATGACGTCTTTGAAGCGCTGCACGAAGCCGATGCATTATCTCGCGGCACTAAGTGTCAGAAATTTCTTTTCTCGCTTTCGCTCTCGCCGCCAAAAGGTGCAGATATGAGTGAAGAGCAATTTCTTGCCGCGATCGATAAAGCAGAAGAACGGTTAAACCTATCCGGTCAACCAAGGGTAATCGTCTTCCACGAGAAAGGTGACCATCGAGACCGTCACGCTCATGCGATCTGGTCAAGAAT
>JBCBGJ010000243.1:0-4393 GCA_038526925.1 Pseudomonadota bacterium | reverse complement strand
GGTGTGTTCGCGTCACTGTTTGTCGTTGACCGGTACGAAGGCACAAAAGCGGTGGTGCCCGGCATTGTCGCGATCTTCATACCATACGCGGCCTGCGGGTATTTCTGCTATGAGATCGCGCTGAACACCAACTATTATGGTGCCGTCGAAATGGGATGGATCTTCGTCGCCAAGAACATGGTTCTGTCCTTTGTTGGCGCTGTATTGATCTCGCTCGCGTTGTTCACCGAACGTGGCCGCGCCATCGTCGAGAAGTTTGGGCTATGATTGCCGCGGCAACCCAAACACGTTTGCGGCTTGATCTGCGGGCGTTGATGGGGTTGGCCTTGGTGACCTTCCTAACAAAGGCCGCACTCGAGCTGGCCTTTGTTGAAGGGGCAATGCCATATGCCGCCATGTCATTGCGCGGCGCGTTCGGCAATACCGGTTGGTATTTGTTGATCGCCGGTGTGGCGCCGGGGGCCATATTCGCAATGGCGCTGCTGTTCATGGGTCCCAAAACGCGGTGGTTTGTACCTGCCACTATCGGTGCCGGGATCGCCCTTTGGTGCGCCAATGTGGTGGCCAACTATGAGGTCGCAGGGCTTTGCATAGCGAACAATTCGCTCGCGCCCCTGACATTCGCGCCATCTGTACCGCAAACCATCATGGGGTTCGCCGCTGGCGCCCTGTTCGCCTTGGATTCTCTTCGACTCGAAAGATAGCCGTCATGAAGATCGTTAAGCTCGCTATCGCCCTCGCCATCTTGGCGGGCCTGTTTCTTGTGTCCAAAATTCTATTTTTGGCTGTGATCATCCTTGCTGTCGCGCTGATTGCACTGGGGGTTTGGATCAAAGGGGGTGGGCAGTCCGCAGATGCGTCTGTGCCAACGTCGCTGGATGGTCCCGACTTCCGTACCTATACAGCCGTCGTCCCGGATAGTCCGCTCAAGCTCAAGCATTTCATCTCGCAGCCCGAAGAGATAAACGTATCCTCCTCGCTGATCATGGGTGAGAGCGAGGTTGTCCTGGTCACCGCGCAAGCAACCAAATACGCCGCCGAGCGCCTTGCCGACGAGATCGAAGATACAGGGTTAGAGTTGACCTATGTTTATCTCGATCACGCTCATTTGGATCATTCGCAAGGGGCAAGTGTCTTGATCCGCCGGTTTCCCAATGCAAAATTTGTTGGTGCACCCAATGTCGTGAAGCTGCAGCACCTGCGCATGGAAGCCGACGACAAGATGGCACGTTCACGCTATGGCAAAAACGCCGCCGTGCCTTCGGTTCCCTTTGAAGAACTCGACAGCGATTCGCTTATGCTGGATGGCCGCAAGATTGAGCTGTGGCACGATCAATTTGGCGATGTGGGTATCGGCGAGCCGGACGAGCCGCATACGGTGATGTATATTCCTGACCTTAAGGCGCTGCTACCGACCGACATTTGTTATTGGCGTGGCCATATCATGATGGGCGGCAGCACCTCCGAGAGCCGCTCCAAGTGGAAGACGCAATTGCATGAGTGGATGAAGATGGATCTGGAGGTGGTGATCCCGGGTCATGTGGTGCGCGCAGACAGTGACGAGATGACTGCGCAAGGCGTTCTAGAGTTTTCGCTAAAATACATCGAGGACTACGAGGAGGTTCTGAACGATTCAGAGACATCCGATGAGGTGATCGACCGAATGCTCGAACGCTATCCTGGCATGGGCCATGTTTCAGCGTTGAAAATCGGAACGTTCATCCAGTTTGGCGAAACGCACCGATTGCTTTTCAATGCACGGATCGAAAAGGTTGCCCGGTTTTTGCCGAAGGCGTTGCTGCGTCGCGCAGACCGGAAGATGTTTGACAGCAAGAAGGCTGCCGCCAACTTCTGAAGTCGATCGCTAAGTCTGTTGAGGTGCGAAGATAGATCTGTCCATTCAACTCATTAAAGTCAGGCAAAAACCTTTTCCAGCCCGCTCTCGGGCAGGTCTGCCCCGTATTGCTGAGCCAGAGCGGATACCATCTCTTCGACCTGGTCGCGGCCAAGCGCCCGCATTGCCGTGACCGGGGGATGCCCAAAGCGCAGGGCCAACCGGGCGCCCAGGTCGAAATCATCTGGTGCAGCCACTCCTTCGCCAATCGCTTCAAGCACGGGCAGGAACAAGGCCGCCCGCAGCCGTGTCGTGATGGCATGCGCTGCGGTGTCATCCAGTTCTGCTGGGCTTTCTTCAATTTCGAAACTGCCCTCAGCCTGACCAACTTCGATCAGCCCTGCGGCGGGCGCATAGAACGCGCCCAGACCTGACAGGTTCTGTACAGCGTTCAGATTGATGCGCGGCTTAACGATGTTCATCACAGAAAATGGCCCGATGGCCAGTTCAAAGGTTTCGCAGGCAATCCGGTCTACCTGACCAGGCGTTGCCAGTTGTTCGTCGACGATTCGGACGGCTTCGTTGGTATAAGGACAGAAAAAGCGGTTCACGGCAAAGCCATTGGCGTCTTGGCAGGGCAAGGCGGTTTTGCCGGTTGTGGCAAGAAAAGCGGCGGCTTCAGCAATCACAGCGTGGGACGTTGCTGGGCCAGCGATCAGTTCGACCAGCGGATTCACCTCGGCCGGGCTGAAATAATGCAACCCAACGAATCGCTCTGGGGCGGGCAGGGCGGTTGCAAGATCGGCGACTCGCAGCGCGCTTGTATTGGTCGCAACGATCGCTTCCGAGCGCAGATCGGGAGTAATCCTAGTGAAGAGATCACGCTTGATTTCCAGGTTCTCGAAGATGGCTTCGATCACAAGATCGGCTTGCGAAACGGCACTCAGCTCGTTTGATACCATTAGTTTTCTCTGTGCATCATCGGCCTGTTCCTGAGTGATTTTTTCTTTCTCTACCATACGGTTGAAGAATTTGGCACTCCGAGCCTGAACGGTAGCGAGGCTGTCTTTGTTGAGATCAATCACACAGGTAGACAGGCCGGCAGCCATGCAGCCGATTGCAATCCCGCCTCCCATCGTGCCTGCGCCAATGATTGCAATATTGTTCAGTGCCATCTTGGAGTTTCCTTTCAAAACGATATGGTGCTCTTTCATTAATAGAGCGAGCGCTCGTTTGACAATCCATATCTGAATGTGCTTAAACGAGCGAGCGCTCGATTTTTGGGAGGAGATTCGAAGTGATGCCCACTGCTAGATCATCTGAGGCTCTTGTTGTCCCCGGTGTTGCTGGAAAACGTGTTCTGGTAACAGGTGCGTCCTCGGGTCTCGGTGCGCACTTTGCCAATCTGTTCGCAGGGCATGGCGCACATGTCACCGCCGCGGCGCGGCGAGTCAGCAAAATTGAAACCCTCTGCGCGGATATCTGCGCGGCCGACGGTCAAGCACAGGCACTCAAACTTGATGTTTCCGATCCGGCGTCAGTGCAGGCAGCGTTTGAGGCGCACAGCTATGACATCGTGGTCAACAATGCCGGGACAACTGTTTCGGCTTCGGCGCTGGACCACACGCCCGCTGATATCGACTTGATCATCGACACCAATCTCAAGGGCGTCTTCCATGTCGCCCAGGCCGCCGCGCAGCAGATGAAAGACTCAGGCCAGGGGGGCAGCATCGTCAACGTCGCCTCGATCCTTGGCAAGCGCGTCGCAGGACATGTGACCGCTTACGCAGCCTCCAAAGGCGGGGTCATGCAGCTGACGCGTGCAATGGCCCTGGAATGGGCGCGCTACGGGATCCGGGTCAATGCGCTGTGCCCCGGTTACATCGAGACCGAGCTGAACAGCGACTTTTTCCAAAGCGAACCGGGCTTGGCTTTGATCCGGCGCATACCGCAGCGCCGCATTGGTCAGCCTGAATATCTGGATGGCGCCATGCTGTTGCTGGCCTCGGATCTCGGCACGTTCATCACCGGGGCGGACCTTGCCGTCGACGGTGGTCACCTCGTTTCATCTTTGTAAGGACAAGAGGCTATGGATTTCACCATATCACCGAAGATCGAAGACTTCCGCAGCCGGATTGCACGGTTTGTCGAAGACGAAATTCTTCCGGTCGAAGCCAATCGCGACAGCTGGGATGCCCACGACAACATTTCCAAAGACTGGTTGGCTCCGCTGCGGGAAAAAGCAAAGTCAGAAGGGCTTTGGTGCCTTCAGCTCAAGGAAGAAACCGGCGGCCAGGGCATTGGAAAAGTTGGCATGGCGGTCTGCTACGAAGAAATGAATCGCTCGATCTTCGGGCCAGTTGTCTTCAACTCCGCCGCGCCTGATGACGGCAACATGATGGTTTTGGAACAGGCCGCGACCGCTGCGCAGAAAGAGCGCTGGTTGGCGCCAATCGTTGCAGGTGAGGTTAGTTCGGCTTTTGCCATGACAGAGCCACATCCTGGTGGCCGTGGTCAGCATCATCCCAGGATCGGAGCCGCCACCGGGATGTGGCTCTG
>JBCBGJ010000242.1:0-4402 GCA_038526925.1 Pseudomonadota bacterium | reverse complement strand
CGGAAATCCGGCGCCCGGCGATCCCGTTGGCTGGAGATCTTCGGTTGTAAGGACCGGATTACCCGGAAAACTGGCAAATACGCCATTTCAGAGATTTGGGGAGACCTTTTACTGGTTGACATTGGTCCTATTTGCTGGACTAGCCTTTATGAATTGGCGGCGTTAGAAGAATAGAAACTGTATAGAGAAGTCAGGTAGCGGATGTCTGAAAATAAAGTCCCCAGCGGTATCGATCGAATTGTTGGCCAAAGACTAAGATGGCGCCGTCGAGAACTGAAGCTCACACAAGAACAGCTTGGCGAAAAGCTAGGTCTTACTTTCCAACAGGTTCAAAAATACGAAAAAGGCGTGAACCGAATCTCCGCCGGTCGCTTGTTCGAAATGGCGCAAGTGCTCGGAATTACGATCACTTATTTCTATGAAGGCGTCGACGACTTGCTCGAAGAGCCTGGCATGATGAGCGTGCATGAAGACGACCATCCGCCAAGCCTGCCTGTCCTCGACGGCGAGGCCATGGAGCTGATCAAAGCGTTTCAGCAAATCGGCGATAAGTCTCTCCGCCGCTCGCTTTTGGACACGATCCGCGCCGCTGCCGCCAGCAATGAAACCGGCACCGCAGCTTAACCAAGACCTGTGTCCCTGAAGCGACAGCCGCAATTCTTTTGCAACTGCGAATAAAATCCATGGTTGCTTTGCCGCACTGCACAAGCAACCTAAGTCGCGTACGATAAGATAGTCCGACGGGAGACGAGTGTGGCGGAAATCAAGACCGTAGGCGTTGTAGGCGCCGGGCAGATGGGCAACGGAATCGCGCATGTCTGCGCCTTGGCCGGATATGATGTGATTCTGAACGACATCTCTCAGGATGCGCTCGATGCAGGCGTAACAACGATTGAAAAAAATCTAGGGCGCCAGCTCTCACGTGAGCTTATCTCAATGGATGAGATGAAGGCCGCCCAAGCGCGCATCAAAACTCACACCGCGGTGGAATCCCTCGCTGAAGTCGACCTGGCCATTGAGGCAGCGACCGAGAATCGCGAAATCAAAGAGAAGATCTTCGCGACGCTGTGCAAAGTGGTGCCAGGTCACGCTTATTTAGCGACCAATACGTCTTCGATTTCGGTGACCCGCCTGGCCTCGACCACAGATCGCCCTGAGAAGTTTATCGGCCTGCACTTCATGAACCCGGTTCCACTGATGAAGCTGATGGAGATCATTCGCGGCCTCGCCACAGACCAAGAAACCTATGACATGGCCATGGGCTTTGCAGGGCGCCTCGGCAAAACGACGACCAATGCCGAAGACTATCCCGCCTTCATCGTGAACCGCATCCTGGTGCCAATGATCAACGAAGCCGTTTATGCGCTGTATGAAGGCGTCGGCACGGTTGAGAGCATCGACACCGCTATGCGCCTCGGCGCGAACCACCCGATGGGGCCACTTACACTGGCTGACTTTATCGGCTTGGACACGTGTCTTTCGATCATGCAAGTCCTTCACGATGGCCTCGCCGACACCAAATACCGCCCTTGTCCATTGCTCGTAAAATACGTCGAAGCCGGCTGGGTTGGGCGTAAAGTCGGACGCGGCTTTTACGACTATTCCGGTGATGCACCCGTCCCGACACGCTAGGCTTAAGTCGTCCTGACGCGGACGCACGTCTTCGCGAACTCTGATCTAACTCGGTTGTTACTGCCACTTTGTGTCAGGTCGTTGCCTTATGCTCAGGCCATGGCCAGGAGACGCATATGCAGAAAACCCCGTTTGAAACCCACGATGCCCCACCGGTTGCAAAGCTCCTCGGTTGGAAGCTGATAGAGATTGATCGCCCAGGCATGACCATCGAGCTTGAGTTCGAGGCGACGACCGATTTCCTGAACCCATCAGGCCATGTCCAGGGCGGCATTCTTTGCGCGATGTTAGACGACACGCTCGGACCCGCCGTGTTTGCTGCGACGGACTTCAAGCGACAGGGGCGCACAATCGATCTTCACACGCATTTCGTGCGACCAGCTTTTCCGGGAAAAATCAGAGGGCAGGGCAAAGTCACACGCCTCGGGAAAAGCGTTGCCTTCGCTGAAGGGCAATTGTTCAACCCGGACAGAAAACTCATCGCACGCGCCACCGGCAGCGCGATGCTCTTCGATTTCAAAACCTGAGAGGATTGTTGCGGTAGAACGGTCGTCGATCATAACCGCTTTGGGTCAGAGGCGGCCGTAAGATGAGCAGCTGAAGCCGCCCTAAAACGGTCGCTGATTGAACCCGATGTGCAGCGTCTCCGAAATAAGGCTTTGCATCTAAGCGTGTCTGCCCCATGGTCCCGTCACAATGGGCTTGGGGACCGAAATGCTGCTGCGAAGAATTACGAAACACGTCAAAGATCAGAACTGGTTCGCGGTCGGAATCGATTTCTTCATCGTCGTGATCGGTGTGTTCTTCGGTATCCAAATAGGAAATTGGAACGATGCCCGGCTAGATTATCTCGCTTACCAAAAAGCGTACACCCGCATGGTCGTCGAGGTTCAGACAAATATCGCAGAAATTGAGCGCGCATTGGAAACGGCATCACCCATCTTGGAGAATTTTCAGAACGCGATTGAAGACGTCCGGTCGTGCCGTATTGATCCCGAGGCAAGAGCAAGAATAGACGAAGCGATCAAGGCTCTAAACAAAACAATAGCGCCTGTGTTTCAGAACAATGCCATTTCGCAACTCACAACATCTGAGCGCTTGTTGGAACAGCAACATTCGGGCAGTCTTGAACGGTATGCCAAATACGCAAGAAGTCTGGATACCTTCATTGAGTGGAGTGGGAACGTTCGGGATAAGATGGAGGGACGATCAGATGATCTCCATCCCGGTATCGAATACGGCGAACTGCGCGCATCGTCCGAGGAATCTGCGATTGGCGGTGACAGGCCGCTCATAATATCCGGTGACCTGAATGAGCTGTGCAAAGATCATGAATTTCGCAAGATGTTCTACAACTGGGAGGGAGGAACCACCTATCAGTTCAACCTATTGGGCACTTTTATTGAAGTTTCAGAGGAGTTTCTGGAAGAATTGGGTGAGCCGACGACGGCTGAGGTGCAGCCATGATCTGCTCAAATGTGGTTTAATTGCCGCTGCTAGAGCGATTTTTAGATCGCGACGAACAAGTGCAATATCTCGTTTGCGAGTAAATTTTGACATTAGATCAGCGGCTTAAACTCGCCCCAAACCGGCCTCTGGTGAAGTCTGCTTTGGGTCAGGAGCGGACATAGAGCACAATTGGGCTAGACCGTTGTTGAGCCTGCTCTCAGTATACGGTCATGAGTTCGACACGCGCTTTTGCTGCACAATTCTCAACCACCAAAATCGCCATCCTGTTTGGGATCGGCTTAATAGCCGACTTCGGCGTGCCGAGCGCTGCAGCGCAAACTGATTGTTTCGGATTTTTTTCCAGATGCTTTGAAATCAATGGCTCGCTCTCCGAGCAGCATGTAAATGATCTATCCGCGGTCGCCGACGACATTCAATTCTTGGTGATAGACTCAAAAGGGGGCGGCGTAGGATGGGGCATGGGTATTGGCCAAATTGTGCTTGATCACGACTTACCGGTTTACGTACGGGGCATTTGTGCCTCTGCATGTTTCGAGTTTGTTTTGCCAGCGGCGCAATATGTCGTGGCCATGGATGCACCGATTTTCGCGGTTCACTCCAATCCATTGATCATTAGAGATATGGCCAATGAGCAAGGGATCGAGATTCAGGAGCATTGTGCATTTCATGTCCCCATGCAGTGGTTGGACGAAGTTTATGAATTGAAAGATTTAGACTATTCGTTTGTCGAGCTTCAAAGAAGCAAGACGGGATCACCGCACATCGATTTCATCTTAAGTTCGGATGGGTGCGCAGAAATTAACCTCGATACCTACGTACATCCTCAGCTTTGGCGGGTGCCTGTGGAAGTGATACGCGATGTTTGGGGACTGGATATTAGGACTTTCTCCTATGATTGATTTTTCGGTGCAGAAATGACTGCTTTGACGCCGAAAGCAGACGACGTCTTTGACGCCGAAAGCAGACGACGTCGTTGGGGCTATAGGGGACGCCGCTTCGAAACTCTTCTCGTCGGCGAGAATTGCTCGCGGACGAGATTAAGTCATTTCCATCAAGGTTTTACGTTTCGAATGAGCGGCGTGGCGGTCTCGCGGACGATCTCGATAAGCTCGGGATCCATATACTTATACTCGTCTGGAATATCGAGCACATGAAGCGCCTTATGCCGGACCTCATCGCGAAATTGCGAGACAAGCCGCGACTTATGTTATTCTTCCATGACGAGGATAAGGTCCGACCAACGGATATCCTGCACTGAAACCGTTCGTCTCGCCCCGCGCACGGTACCAGCGGACCGCAC
>JBCBGJ010000241.1:0-4402 GCA_038526925.1 Pseudomonadota bacterium | reverse complement strand
GATCGGCAACCGCATGATCTATTTAGGTGCCAAGTTGCGCGTCTGTCAGGAGACGATCTATCGCTATATCCATTCCAAAGAGGCATGACGCAGGAACTCTGGTGGTACCTGCCTGAGTACCGAAAGTCGCGCAGGCCGCGCCGTGCCAGGAAACGCCCGCCTCTGAAGTTTGACCGTGATGTCAGCATCCTGTTCCGCCCCGACGATGTGGCGCATCGTCGCCAGTTTGGCCATTGATGGTGTGGATGCCCCACCCCGTAGCCGGCATTGAAGTGCGCCATAGTGGGGAGGTTGAAAGCACCAATCTGGGCGATGATGACAAAACAGGAAGACTACCGAGACCCGATCGCGGCAGTTTAACCTGCAACGCTCGGTATGATGTAAGAGGAACAATAAGACAGTAAGGACCAGGATCGTTTAGATCGAGGTTGGGAAAACCAGACACTCCCAGAGAGCTCCTCGCTCTCCCCATTGATATGGACCCCACCTTCGCATCGCCATACCGGCCCGCGGCATGTGAACCGCCGCAATCTGAGGCCTGACACAAGACCGTAGCCGATCACATGTTCAAACCTTCAAAATTTCTCTTGCATCAAAGCGGGCATCCACACATGGGAGTGCGATAATAAACCTTGGTTGGAGTGGCGGGCCGCGATAGAATAAAACTTGTTACAAAACAATAAAGCCAGAGGGATATCTCATGTGCAAAATATTTATAGGAGCAGATTCTGACCTTTGGACAAGCCATACGCGTTCCATCCGTATGGATGGTATGGTGACCAGCATCCGACTGGAAAACATGTTCTGGACCGTCTTGGAAGAAATTGCTTTAAGGGACGGCATGAATGTTCCGCAACTCCTGCATCAACTTTACAATGAATCAATTGATGAGGGACACGACCTCGGTAACTTTACTTCGTTCCTACGCGTGTGCTGTTTGCGTTTCGTTGATTTGCAGCTGAAAGGGCTGATTAGTCCGAAACAAGCCGAAGGTTTGGAACAAATAGAGCCGTCAGATATTCTTCAGCGCGAAGCGGCGGACTATCAAGTGCGTAGCGCGAAAAAAGCAGTTACGCGCGGGCAACACTAGCGACTGCATTTGGATTGCGCCGGGCGATTGCTCGCCCGAACGCTCATTCTTTTCTTGTTACAGATTGCCTGCGCTCATTTCGCGCGCAATGTGATCGGCCTGACGGATCGCCAGTGCGACGATGGTCAGAGTGGGGTTCTCTGCAGCACCGGTCGTAAACTGCGATCCGTCTGAAACAAACAAGTTCTCGATGTCATGGGTCTGGCCCCACTTATTCACAACACCATCTTGCGCAAGTTCAGACATGCGGTTGGTGCCCAAGTTGTGTGTTGATGGATAAGGCGGCGTCGGGAACGTACGCGTCGCGCCAACCGCTTCGTACACCGCCTGACCTTGCTGGTACGCATGGTTGCGCATTGCAATGTCGTTGGGATGGTCATCGAAGTGTACGTTGACAACGGGCAGACCCCATTGGTCCTTGACGTCGTGGTTGAGTGTCACACGGTTTGTTTCCTGCGGCATGTCTTCGCCAACAATCCACATGCCCGCCATATTTTCATATGAATCGAGCGCTGTTGTGAACTCACGACCCCAGGCACCTGGATCAAGGAACGCCGCCATGAATGGCAGGCCAAGCGACAGTGTTTCCAGCTCATATCCGCCAACAAAGCCACGCGATGGATCGTGACGGCTTTCATCCTGGATGATACCCGCCATTGTCGTGCCACGCCACATCTTCACTGGTTGATCGAAGACGCCGTAAACTGATCCAGTCATGTGTCGCATATAGTTGCGACCCACTTGACCCGAACTGTTCGCAAGGCCATCCGGGAACATCGATGAAGCCGAGTTCAACAGGATCCGAGGGCTTTCGAACGAGTTACCCGCAACGCAAACGATGCGGGCCTTCTGCATTTGCAGATTGCCGTCGTTGTCGAAATACTCAACGCCAGTTACCTTGCCGCTATCATCGTGAAGAATGCGGGCAGCATGGCATTCGGAACGAACTTCGAGATTGCCCGTCGCTTCGCCTTCTTCAATATCATGATAGCCCGCCGACCACTTGGCGCCCCATTTACATCCCTGAAAACAGAAACCTGTTTGCTGGCACATGGTACGGTCGCTGTCGTCCTTCGACGCGATAGCCATCCGACCCGTATGTACTTGCTCGTAGCCAAGCGCTTTCGCACCTTTTTCGAACACAAGGTAGTTGTTGTTGCCGGGCAAGCCGGGCCGATCCCCCGTCCGCGTGACTTGAAGCTTATCTTCAGCTTTGGTGTACCAAGGATCCATTTCAACCGCATCAATCGGCCAATCCAGAAGCGAAGCGCCCTGCACATTGCCGTATGTTGTGGCTGTTTTCCATTCATGGTCCTGGAAACGGAGAGATGCGCCCGCCCAGTGCTGGGTGGTGCCTCCGACCGATTTCACAATCCATGCAGGTAGACCAGAAAAGTCCTTCGCTACACGCCAGTCACCGCTTGTGGTACGTGGATCAAGCCAGGCGAGTTGTCCAAAGCTATCCCATTCATCATTTATGAAGTCCGAAGGATAGTGACGTGCGCCCGCTTCAAGCGAAACAACGCTCACGCCTTTCTGTGCCAATTCATTTGCGAGAACACCGCCGCCTGCGCCGGTGCCGATGATGACAACAACGCTGTCATCGGTGAGGTCAAAAGGTGCCGTCATGGTGCCATCCTCTCCTTAAAGCCAGTTGATGTCATTGAAGCCGCGGTCAATGTAACCGCCGAACTCGAAAGAGGCACCCTCGTAGCCAAAAATCGGCCAAACCGCCTTTTGGTTATACAGGCCGGTAACAAGACCACCCCTGATCTGTTGGAAGAACGCACTGTCTTCCATTGCGCGTAGCAAATCAACACGGTCACGTTCCCACCCCATCGAAAGATAGCTGTCGTAGCCTTTTCCCTTAGCCGCAGCATCAAGAGCCGCAACGCCAGCTTCAATACCTTCTGCTGCTTCTGCCGTATCGTAGCCTTTCACAGCAACGGCGTAATACTCATCACCGACCGTGTCATGTGGGTAGATATCGCGTGCCATCTGCACCAAAGTCGCCATCGTCTCGGGTTTAAGCGCAACGGTTTCCACTGCCCATGCTGCATTGCTAGCGGCCATAAAGCCGGTGCCAACAACGAACGTTGTTCCCGCAGCTGTTGCGCGCTTCAGCAAGTCGCGCCGTGATAGTCCTTTCGGACCCTTTGTATCTGACAACATGATTCCTCCCATTTTTGTCATTTGAATTTCTGTTATTTGTATCTGCCGCCACGCTCGAGCACTTCAATCTCATACCCATCTGGATCGGCGACAAAGAAAAAGCGCGCGATGACGTCTCCATCGGGCGCAAATTCCACCAGTTTTCTCGGGTTTAGTCCTTCGGTCTCGAACCTTGCATGTTCCTCATTAAGGTTGTCTACCGACACTGCAAAATGACCGTAGCCATTGCCTAGGTCATAGGGCTCAGTTGTGCCTTTGTTAATGGTCAACTCAAGCTCGAAGTCGGATTCAGGATTGCTCAAATACACCAGGGTGAAACCTGAAAAATCGAGCCGATCCGCGACTTTTAATCCGAACGCCTTCTCATAGAATTGAACCGACTTCTGCTCATCCAGAACCCGGATCATCGAATGTATCGCCTTTGCCAACGTGCGAACTCCTCCCGTTCTCGCGGATTTCGACGATAGGACAAGTTCATTCGGGGTTGGTATTATTGGGCTACTACACTCACAAAGATGTTCACATGGAGTAAATCCGAATTCGCTAGACGGCGTTCCCTCAATTTTAGTGTCACGTAACTGCAACGCGTAAACCGTTGATTCCACTAGGTTAACCCTCCATCCTGAAACACCAGAACGTTTTCCTTTGCAACCGAGACCGAGAGACGGTCCCCGATTTCAATCTTCTGGCGTAGGCGCGACTTCACCTTAAACAGCTCGCCGTTGGCTGCTCGCAGACTAATGATCCGGTCGATCCCGAGATTCTTGCAATCTTCAACTATCGCAAAGTCATCGGAGTCTGCGGGCTCGAAAAGCATGATGTGTTCTGGCCGAATGCCAATTTGCAGAGAACCCAAGGCTAGTTGCTTTCTCGGAATTCCAGACAACGAAAGCGCAGGGCACTCGATACTGTCGGGATGAACATGAGCGTTGAAAAGATTGATCGGCGGGGATCCAATAAAGTAGCCCACGAAAGTGTTTTTCGGCCGCTCGAATAGCTGCTCAGGGCGCCCGCTTTGTTGGACGCGCCCATCCTCCATGACCACAACTTCATCCGCGAAGGACATCGCCTCGCTTTGGTCATGGGTCACCAAAATCATCGTCGTGCCGGTGTGTCGGTTGATCTCGCGAAGTTTCCGGC
>JBCBGJ010000240.1:0-4404 GCA_038526925.1 Pseudomonadota bacterium | reverse complement strand
GTTAGCAACACCAAAAGTCGGATATGTTCGAAACCTGTCCGCAGAGGGTGTTGCTAACGCTCTGAGAGGAAAAACGCTCGTTGAGTCTGTTGCTGCGATACGATCACCTTCCCCGAGCGCGTATATAATTTCGGTGACATCACCGCCCACGGAGACAATGCGATCTTGCGCGGATACACCGAGTCCTAGAGCTAGGCATGCCGTGATCAGGGTTGGTAGTTTTATCAAAAGTGTCTTCATCGAGAAAAGTTCCTTTCGAAGTGGTGTCATCCACGGAGCCAAAACCAAAGCAATGGAATCCAAATGAGTGATAGCGTGATCATACCTTTGACGGACTGATACACGATCCAAATCCAGAAGGCGCGCCGCGCAAAGCGACCTTTCGTGGGCGGAGGTGTATCAGCTTGGAAGGCATGCTGCTTATCGTCTGACAATAGAACACTCCAAAACATGCAATTGCAAGTCATTCGCGAGGATAGCGTGACAAATTGACGTGCCAATGCGTCAAACAGGCTCGGCGTTGGACATAATTCATGTCGCGCCTGATCCGTCGAGCTGCATGAGTTGTTGGTTTAAATTACTCTCTGACTCTGAGCTTTTGTTGGCGTTCGCCAGAATTATTGAAACCGTGAGAATCGGTAATTGGCTTTGCCTAAAATGGCGGACTCGCGCTCCGTTTTGACACTCTCTTCAATAGCGCTGGCAACATAGCGGCCGTTGTCCTAGATACCGGCCATGCCTTTCCAATCATTCGGCCCGCATTCTTTAGAACCCCAAGCATCTTTGTCAGGTTGGGGCGTCGAGCTGCGGGACGGCGTCACTGCAGTCTACGGTGAAATGAGCCTATCTGAACCGTTGCAACAAGCGATGCGTGAGTCATTGCCTGGTCTCGTTATCTATATCCCAAACTCAGGTGAAACAACGGTGATAGCAAAGCAGTTGCGACAGCCGCTCATTGTGCGCGCTGAACATGCTTACGTTTATTCCGCAGAAGCAGACTCGTTTGACGCCATCATGAAACAACCTGGTTGCTATGGCGGTCTAAAACTCTTCTTCGAGAGCGAAGCCTTACACGGCCTGACGATGCAGGCGGCCCGCAGTTATTGTAGCGACCCAAAGCGCCCAGCCTTTTGCGAACTGCCGCTAAGCCGTTCGATTGTCGAGTCTGTTGGACGGTTCTCAACAACGCCTCCGAACTCGCTCGTCGAAGAAATGGAGTTTCTCTCAAACCTTCACAACATCACCGCCGAAGCCTTAACGATTTGGTCTCTGACAGAGTCAGTCAGCGCCGAGCCAGCAGAATCTCAGATCGATACGAAAATCGAACGCGCTGACCACTACCTCAAAACGCATCTTTCAGAGCCACCGGCCGTTATCACGCTCTCTAATTTGGTAGGCTTGAACCATATGACGATGAAACGCGGGTTCCGGAGACTGTTTGGGCGAACAGTTTACGGACGGCTGCGATTCTGGAGAATGCAACGAGCGGAAGAGCTGATCAAAAGCGGAATGACGGTGACCGAGGCTGCGCTTGAAGTCGGATATGCGAACCCATCAAAGTTTGCAGCGGCCTTTCGCAGAGAAATCGGAAGAAACCCCTCAGAATTCGCGTCTTAGCGGCGCGAAGCGTTCTTTATGGAGCGGTCAAAAGCGTGCCTCTCGGAGCGGCGCGCGTGTCTTGCGAATGCTACGCAGCTGCAAGACAAAAAAGGCTCCCAGAATGACCATACTTGGCAAATCCATTGCGTTTCCTCCCGTCGCAGCGGCATCATTACTACTACTGGCCAGCATTGCGCATGCGCAGTCAGAAACGCCCGATGAAGATGAAGTCTCGGTACAAGACACCATTATCGTGACCGGCGAAAAGCGGGATCGAAATCTTCAAGATGTCCCGAGTAGTATTACTGTCGTGCGCGCCGAAGATCTGGAACTGCTCGCCGGGCGGTCTCTGATTGATGCGGCTACAATCGCGCCGAACGTTATTGTGCAGAACCAAGGCGGGCGAACAGGGACCTATTTCTATACGCGCGGGATTGGGCGCAGTGAGCTCAACTTCCCCATTGTCTCCGTGAACGTAAACGGTGTCGCCTTACCGGACCCGTCATTCTTCGGATTGGATTTAGATGCTGCCAGCCAAGTTGAATTCCTGCGTGGACCGCAAGGCACGCTCTATGGACAAAACACCTTAGGCGGCGTGATCAATGTCTCACTCAAAGACCCCGCCGATCAGTTCCAGGGCTCAGCTGACCTTCTGGTGGGTGAACGTAATTATATTGAAAGCGCCCTTCGCCTCGAGGGCCCGATCGCCGGCGATAAGTTGAAGGCAGCTGGCACGCTATTCTGGAGCGATGTGGACGGATTCATCGACAACATTACAACAGGAGAACCACAGAATAATGAGCGTAGCCTGGGCGGCAGTCTTTATATCGTCGCGCGTCCAAGCGACGCGTTCACCGTCGAGCTGAACTATTTCGGACAAGATCGTGACGATGGCCTTGCTCAATTCCCGCAGGCAACGGATCTATTTTCGATCAGCAATGATGCTCCGACCGAAGAAGAAACCCAATCGCACATTGTCGGGCTCAACTTGAGCTACGATTTCGGCGACGTGGTTTTGGAAGCGCAGACGGGACTCAGCCAGATTGATCGGTTCACTGCAAATGACTTGGACTTCTCACCGTTTCCATTCGCCACTGCTACGGCTGACAGTGACATCCAGCAATGGACACAGGAAATTCGACTGGTCAGCGAGAATGATGGGCCGCTCAATTACATCATTGGCGTCTACGCGCTTAGTCTCAAAAACGATTTTGATGTCTTCATCAATGACCTCGCAGATCTTAGTATGATCGGGGTGCC
Organism: Pseudomonadota bacterium; assembly: GCA_038526925.1. Lineage (GTDB taxonomy): Bacteria > Pseudomonadota > Alphaproteobacteria > Caulobacterales > Hyphomonadaceae > Henriciella. Next base: position 1,545 of record JBCBGJ010000240.1, on the reverse strand, counting down.
GACCTCGATCAATGATTTGGTCAGGTTTGAGGACACCGCTTTTGCCGCGTTCGGACAGGTGAATTATGAAATCGGAAAATGGGAACTGATTGGCGGGCTGCGCTACCAATATGAAGAAGTGCGCACCGACAACACGAACACGATCTCAGCGGTTCCATTCGATGCGTCCTTGCCACTTCTGCCGGTGAGTTCGATCGACGGTCGCGACGAGTATAACGAGGTTTTGCCGCGCATCGCCGCAACTTATGAAGCAAGCGACCAAGTCAAACTTTATGGATCGATCTCCCGCGGCTACCGCGCCGGCGGATTTAACGCCACGGTTCTAACGGCTGAGCGCCTCGGCATCACTGGACTGCCAACATCTTTTGGGCCGGAATACACCTGGAACTATGAACTTGGCGCAAAATGGCAACTGCCAAATGGATTGGGTCGTATAGACGCTGCCTTATTCTATATCGATTGGAGCGACTTGCAGGCCGAGCAAATTGCACCAGGATCCCTAATCGATTTCAGAACGAATTCAGCTGCGGCGACGAGCACCGGCGTAGAGATCGAAGCCCGCTTGTTCCCAGCTGAAGATTGGGAAGTGGGCGCCAGCTTTGGCTATGCCGACGCCGAATATGATGAGTTTACTGAAACCCTCTCCGGCGCGGACTTTTCGGGCAATCAGGTCGCGGGGGGCGCCGAGACGACGTGGAGCCTTTTCGCGCGCTATGACAATGAAAACGCCTTTGGGCTTATTGGCGTTAGAGGGAATGTTTCCGCAAATGGCGTATCCGGTCGCTTCTTCGATGTCGGCAATTTCGTCCCGGGGGACGATTATGCACTCCTAAACGCACGCCTTGGCCTGACCTACGAAAATCTAGAGGTCTTCGCTTTTGCTCGAAACGTATTTGATGAGCAGTATATCGAGTTTGAATTTACAGGGTTCGGCAGTTTCGTGAATGAGCCCCAACTGCTTGGAGCGGGAATAGAAGTGGCGTTTTAAACGATGAAGTGTTTCGGACTTTGCGCTATGGCTACGATCTAGGTTGTTGGTGAACGTCTCTTTTGCTCGCATACGTGACCTGAGTAGCAGGGTGACTACGGGTTTTTGAACAGAATTTTGGCCTCCATCTTGCGTGAATCGCCCCATGGATTCAGAGACAAAACCAGCGGTAATTACTCGTCTTTCGCTATTACGCGCGGGGGAGAAGGGGAATGATCGGTTGCTCTTGGGGCGGCCGAAACAGTCAGTTCGCCCCTCCGAGAAGCAGGAGGAATTGCGTTTCAAACCTCTTCAAATTTTCGGCTTTGTTCGGTGGCGGGGTGATCAGTACGGCACTCAGACTTGGCGTGTTGTTGTCGCTCAAGCAGGACGTCCAGGAGAACGTTTAACACGTATTCCTGGCGTTGATCCTGGCGCGCATTTACTGCTTCATGCCTTCGGAAAAACGAGGACAAAACGAGCGCTTCGCGTGATTGATTTGCTCTCCGAAGCGCACGTTTTGCACGAGATCGCTCCAACCTACTGGCGTCATGTGCACTTGCAAATTTCTAAGAACG
>JBCBGJ010000239.1:0-4409 GCA_038526925.1 Pseudomonadota bacterium | reverse complement strand
CGGCCAAAATGCTCCTCCAAGTCCATGACGAGTTGCTCTTTGAGGTTGAGGAAAGCGCCGCCGGAGAGGTCACCGAAGCCGCCCGCCAAGTCATGGAACACGCCGCCAAACCCGCCGTCCACATCGACGTGCCGTTGGTGGTAGATGCCGGGCAGGGCGCCAATTGGGCCGAAGCCCACTAACACCCAACCGCACCCACCAATCCAACCCGCCCCGGACCTGATCCGGGGCCTCCCCTCTTCCGTAAGGCGAGGTTCACACCGCCATCAACAGTGCAACAAAGCGCGAGCGTCAGGCCGTGGCATGGCGACCCAACCTCAATTCAGCAGCACTTTATCCCTCAAGCCCGCCGTCCATTCGAGCGACAGCCTGCAACTCCCCTTTCGCCAGGCGCGCCATCTATCGTGGCACACCTCCGGTGTGACGGACGGCCTGACAAACGCGCGGCGTGCTACGCCCTTGATTCTGTGCGTGGACTGGTTGCGTTGTGCTTCGTATGGTGCTGATCGGATAGGCCATCGGAACTGCCGCGAGACAAGTTATGAAATCTTGTTTCTATGACCTTTGGCGATTTTGCACTTAGCACCTAACCTACGTACCAAATCCATGAAACGTTAGCGCCGAATGTATTGAAAGCACTTGGCTTAGGGGAAATTTGCGTTCAAGTTACTACTTATAGTAGAATTTGGGGGCAAAATGCCTACATTCTGTGATCACTTCGGACTTCCGCTCAGTCAAGCGGAAGTGGATTTCGTAGACATCGAGTTGGATACAGATACCGCTCTCTATATCTGCCCTTATGCAATCGAGATTCGGACAGACGATTGGTCTGCGCAGTGTGGCGATCTAATTCGCTCATTCTTTGCTGAAGTGCTCTCGCAATTGCGTGCCGGGAACAATGCACGAGTTGACCATCTTCTTGGTCATCTACATGAACCCAATGAAACCCGTTTGGGACAATCTACTGATCGTCCGGCAGGACGCGGTGTCGGCCCTAACAAGTCCATGTTGTTAGGCGAAGCATTACGGAATAGCCGAGCCTATCACACCGGTTTGCTCAACGATGTTTCCGAAACCGAGCTGTTTATCCATGGTGTGGGACGCGACACCATTTCAGACCTAACAACGAATATTATCCGAGGGAAACTGGCAGAATACACGTTAGCTCAGTGTGATTTGCACGGAGTTCCAGTCCATGACGTGCGGACCTTAGGCCCTTCTTGGAATCCCGCTAGACGAAATTGGGAAGCTCAGACCTACCGCCTTCCACTGCATAACGGCAAACCTATCCTATTGGTGCCGAAAACGAGTGTTCGACTAAGGCTGAGCATCGACAGCCAAGAGTTCTACAACTTTCACATGGTTGAGTTTTATCAGGCTGAGTACCTGCAAGCTGGTGGTGCACTTGTTCATACCTTCAAGAACGGAAACCAAACTGTTTACAAGAAATCTGTCAAAGAAATTCATCCATTAATCAAAGATGATCTGGCCGACTTTGTTCGCGCGAACCCGGAGGTGTTGGAACGATACAAAGCAATGGCTGGCGCTAAAGGTCCATTAGAAAACAGACAGCTAGAAGAAGAGTTTCGTGAGGAATTGTTCGCCGAAGTGCTCATTGAGAGGTTGCAGGCAATACCCGGAGGAAGCCAGCGCGCGACAGCCTATCATAGTCTTGTGACTGGTATATGCACCTTTCTATTCTATCCCGACTTGATCACACCAATCAAAGAGTATGAGCAACATGATGGCCGTAAACGAGTAGACATTGTTTTTACCAATGCGGCCAACGACGGTTTTTTTCATAGACGGCTCTCTGCCCCACAGACACGTGCTGTATCGGTTTTTGTTGAATGTAAGAACTATACAAAGAAGATTGCAAACCCCGAACTTGATCAACTGTCCGGGCGCTTTAGTGTAAGACGCGGCCACTTTGGGCTGCTTCTTTGTCGCAACATGGACAACCGAGATAGAATTCTTGACGGCTGCCGAGATACAGCAGTTGATGGGCGCGGTTACATGCTTCCATTAGAGGACACCGATCTGGTGCATCTACTTGGCTTGGTTCGTGACAGAAATCGCCCTCTCATCGATGGCTATCTTGAGAGATTGTTCGATAGAATTTCGAACTAAAGGGCGCAAAGCCCTTTTATGTCCATTCCAAACCAATTGGTCAGTTCCCAAGACCATATTGATCGGCGGTTCACTCATCCTCTGCTCCTTCCGCCTCCCGCCCCAAATACTCCTCCACCCCAATCCGCCCCTCAATCATCTCGATCAGCCGCAGCTCGTCCGCGATCTTCATGTTCATCCAAATCGACAGCAGCCGGTTGATCCGCTCGTGATACTCGGTCCCCATGGCCCGATAGAACCGCACCATCCGTCCACTGTCCCCCTCCCCAAAACATACCCCACCAACCTACCCCACCCCCCTCACCAAACCGTCACCCATCCGCCTCGCAACGGCACCGTCGTGCGGCCCATGCATCGCCGACGCTATACAGACGGGCATGTCTCGGCCTAAAACCCCCGGAACCACCACCCGGAAGGCCGCCCCTATGTCCCAAGCAGAGCCCATCTCCGCCCCAAACCGGCTCTTGTCGCTGGGGCTCATTGCGCTCGCGGCTTGCCTTACCATCGTGGCCTATCTCTATCACACCGACCCCGGGCAGTTTGTCATTCTGGGCCGCGATACGCTCATCTTTCTGGAAGGCACATCGCGGGTCATGCAGGGCGATTTGCCCAATCATGACTTCTCAAGCCAGCTTGGCCCGGCCATGTGGGTCATCCCCAACCTGTTCCTCTCTGAGGCGCAGCTCTGGCTCACCGTGCCGGTGCTTTTGATCACAGCGACAGCGCTTGTGACATGGCTGGCCACGGCGCTCTTGCGGCCCGAAAACAGCGCGCAGTTCCTGGCGCTTCTGGTGATCTTGGCGTTCTGCGCCATGGCTATCAACGCACCTTCCCGCTTCGGAGACGCGCCCGACATCCTGCTGTGGCATCGCATCTATTCCAACATCGCCAACACCGTCTTGATGCTGCTCACGGCGTGGGTGATCCTGCGACTGATGAGCGATCGCGCCCCTTTGTCGTGGTCCGGCGCAACTGCGCTGGGTCTTGCGCTGTTTTTGCTCTTCATGCTGAAGGTCACGTATTTCCTCGCCGCACTCGCGCTCTTGGCCTGCGCATTACGGCCCTTGGGGCGCGACATCACGCGCACAGTTGCTGTTTTTGTCACGCCGCTTCTTTTCACAACCGTTCTCTTCCCGGCTGTGACCATTTCCTACATCTCCGATCTCGCCTTCTCTGCGTCTATCTCCCAACGAGATCCGTCTCAGATTCTGGCCGATCTCCAAGCCCTCGCTCAGAAATACGCCCTGCCATTCGCGGCGCTCTTTGCTTTGGGCTTCATGGCGCTAAGGGCGGACCCAGGCCGCGCACGTGTGTTTGGTCTGTTTTTCATCGCCTGCGGGCTGATCACGGTCTTTGTGGATTACTTCGATGCAGGGCCCAGCAAATCAGCGCCTGTTTTGGGTCTGGTGATTGGGTTGACCTATGTGGTTTTGGCGCGCCCCAACTGGCCGATGGCGTTGCTGCCCTTGATCATTCTGCCCACGGCCTTTGCCCAAGACGCCTATATCAAGGCCACAGCGCTTGCGCAGAACCATGCCCTGGCAGATGCGTCTGACACCGTTACATACAATCGGTTTCGGATTGATATGCAGCCTGAATTGGTGCGCTACACGCGCTCGGCTGAGGCCGCTTTTGCCCATCTCGATGAAACCTTTTCTGAGGCGTGTCTTGAGCGCGGGTACATGGTGGCCGATCTCGTCAATCCGTTCAGTGCGCTGTTGGCGCGCTCTGGCGCCAGTACCCAAAATCTCTGGATTCATGACGGGTTGACCGTGTCGCGGGAAAGGCCGGCCGCGTTTGACGATATGACCGGTCAGGCGGCAGTTATCATGGTGCCCAAGGTGCCGCTTTGGACATCGGCAACCGCGTTTGTGACCAACGTCTACGCCGATGATCTTGCCTCTCAAACGGTGACCTTCGAAAATGACGGTTGGATCCTCTTCGGTGATCCTGATTGTCTGTAATCTCAGGCGTCAGGCGGCCTGGAAAACCAAGATCAGAGTATCAAAACCAGAGCATCACGATCTGCGCAACGCCTGTGGCGCCGACCAACACCATCGTCAGCATCCGCAAATGGCCCAGATTGCGCGCCTTAACCACCTTGCCATAATGTGACGTGGCTGTGGCGTCATCCATGTCATCGCGAAGAACGGATACATCCTCCAGAGCCGTCGCCCCGCCAAGCGCACCAAAGAGTGTGATTGTGACAATCAAAAGCGTCATCGGAAGCGCAATCCCCTCTGCTCCAAACCCGATGATCGCAGCCGTGGCCGCCAACC
>JBCBGJ010000238.1:0-4433 GCA_038526925.1 Pseudomonadota bacterium | reverse complement strand
CACCAAGATAGCCAGACGCTTCCAGCAGATCTCGGCCATACGCATCCAAAGTATGGGGAGACGCGCCGCGTTCGGCAGACATCATTTCCAGGAAGGCTTCGATACGCGCATGATCAGACATGCCGCGTGAATAAGCGAGAGACCTTAACACCAACCAAAAACGGGCGCCCGGTGAGGAGCGCCCGCTTGAATTGAGTTGGATAGGGAGGGCCTTACTCGACCCCTTCCCCTTTCAGCATTACCGAATCCCCGTCTTCGGTATCCGGGTCGCCATTCTTTTTATGCATGGCAACGACCACACCGGAGAGCAGCAAGATCGCAATCAAGTTCGGGAAGGCCATTGAGGCATTGGCGAGGTCGCCAAACTTCCAAACGAACTCCACTTGCGCCATCGCGCCGATAAAGATCACACCGACCCAAAGGAAACGGAACGGCTTCGTCGCCCACTCGCCGACCAAATAGGTGATCGCCTGTTCGGCATAGTAAGACCACCCAATAATCGTCGTGAAGGCAAACAGCGCCAGACAGATCGTGACGATCCAACCACCGCCGGTGAAGGCTGCTTCATAGGCCGCGTTGGTAATCGCCGAGGCTTCAAGGTCTGCCGCCAGCCAGATGTATTGTGTTTCGCCGCCATCGGCGGTGACCCAAGTTCCGGTTGTGGTCAAAATCACCAGAGCGGTCATGGTACAGATCACCAGAGTATCGATGAACACACCGATCATCGCGATCTCACCTTGCTTCACGGGGTTGCGTGTTTGCGCGGCCGCGTGTGCGATCGGTGCAGACCCCTGCCCGGCTTCGTTTGAGAACAGGCCGCGCGCAACACCGGCGCGAACCGCAGCTGCCATGCCGTAACCGGCGAGACCGCCTGCCGCTTGCTCAAGCCCAAAGGCCGACTTCACGATCAATGCGAGGGCCGCTGGAATCTCAGGCGCGTTCATCACCAAGACCACAAAAGCGGCTAGGACATAGAAAAGCGCCATGAACGGAACGACTTTACCAGCCACGTTCCCGATGGACTTAATCCCGCCAATAATGACCGCAAAGGTCAGCACAGACAGGACAAGGCCAACCGACCAGGATGGAATTCCGATGCCAATTTCTGCGCCGCTTCGCACAACGGTTTGGGTGATTGAGTTGGCCTGAACCATGCCCCCCGTCGCCGTCGCTGAGAACAGCGTCCCGATACAGAAGAAGACGGCGAGCCAAGCCCAGTTCTTACCCAGGGCGTTCTTGATATAATACATCGGTCCGCCATTGATGCGGCCGTTTTTGTCTCGTTCGCGGTATTTGATGGCGAGCGAGCTTTCGGCAAACGCTAGGGCCATGCCGAACAGTGCGGTTAGCCACATCCAGAAGATCGCGCCAGGACCACCGAGTGTGATCGCCGTGGCCACACCGGCAAGATTACCAGTCCCAACCTGTCCGGACAGGGCGGTTGAAAGCGCCTGCCAAGCGGTAATCGTATTTGGGTCGCCGTCACCTTTGCGGCTGCCCCAAAGCTCTGCCAAAGCAGGTCCGAACCGGCGCAGCGGTCGCCCGCCCAATCGAATCATAAAAAACAGGCCGGAGCCCAATAGGAACACCGCTAAGGGCGCGAACGGCAAGATCTGGGTGCTGCCCCACGAGCCGCCCCAGATAAATCCACTCAGATTATCCACAAATCCGTAAAACGCTTCCATAATGCCTCCCCGGCAGAGCTCAAATTTCTGCAGACGCTCACCCTAGAACAGAAACGGGCGCTGTGAAGCGCCCGGTCCCATGTTTTTACAGATTTGTGATGCTCTGGGGAAAATCTATCCAACAAAGCCTTCGCCGACGCCAAAATCGCGTCGCGCTGAAACGATCGTCACGACCACACCAGCCAGCACATCAAGCAGCGCCATAATCGTCAGAATAAAGAAGACGGAGGTGGCAAAGTTCGGGTGCAGCAGGAAGAGCATAAGGCAAACAATGAATACGATCATCGAGAGCGCGTGGTTCATAATGGTCGCTGTGCCTGTGCTGGTCGACTTCAGGATCTCCATGAACAGGACACCAATCGATAGAAGCAACAGGGCATCGCCCTTGGTCAGAACCCATTCAATCTCACCGCCAATCATGCCGATGGAGAAGAATTTCTGGCCCAGAATTCCCATAAGCGGTGAGACATTCTCACTCAAAACCTCACTGCCATGCGTCAGAACGACTGGATTCCCATTTGTCGTAAGCGCGATCAGGCAGTAAATGCCAACTGGAATCACAAATAGCGGAAATGCGCTGAGTAAGAGTCGCATCAGTCTTCCCCTTTTCCGTGGACTATGGCCATTCTGGCGCTCCGCCCTTTGCTGTTTTTCATCGAGACCCGCCATAACCGCTGCTGGATATGGAACTGTCATCACGTGTCTCCTCGCCCGCCCAGTTAACCGTAATATGGATTAATGCAAAGTGAGCATGTCTGTGACCGATACAAATCCCCCGCCCTTCTTCATCCTGACCGGCCCACCCGGATCGGGAAAGACGACCGTGCTGGACATCCTCGTCCGGCAGATGAGTACGGTTGCAGAACCGGCGCGGCGGGTCCTCGCTGAGCAAAGACGTATCGGCGGTACCGCAACCGGAGACCAGGACCCGGACGCCTTTGTGGCGCAGATGCTAAATCTGTCTGAAGCCGATTATGACCACGCCGCCGGGACGACCGTGTTTGACCGGGGCCTTCCGGACCTGCTGGCCTTCACCGCGTATTATCAGCTGCAGGACCAGGCCGTTCGCGCCGCAATCGAGGCGCACCGGTACAGATCACAGGTCTTTTTCTTCCCGCCTTGGAAGGAGATTTATAAAAATGATGACGAGCGCACTCTCGATTATGAGGGCGCGGCAGCCTTTGGCGAGCTTACGCGTTCCGGATACCTACAATCCGGTTACGACCTGATCGATGTCCCAGCCGACACGCCTGAGGTGCGGGCGCGGTTCATTTTAGACAGAATAGAAAACTAAAGCTCGTCAGACCCGCCCGGATTGCGCCTGCGGCGGATCAGCCACATAACCCCGCGCAGATCCGAGAGCGCATCGCCGAGCCGTCCGAAATTCGTATACTTGGACTGCCCTGCTCCACGCTCGCGGTGATTAACGTCCATAAATTCGACGCCGTACCCTTCAGCATTCATCAGTGCCGGCATGTAGCGGTGCATATGATCGAAATAGGGCAGCGCCAGGAATGCCTCGCGCTTCATCACTTTGATGCCGCAGCCACTATCATCGCAATCATCGCGCAGCAGGCGCTTGCGGAACGCGTTGGCGAACCGAGATCCGAAGCGTTTCCAGGCTGTATCCTTCCGGCTCGCCCGGCGGCCCATGACCATGGTCAGGCCTTCCGGCGCGTCGACGCGGGTGAGGCTGCGATAGAGCGCAGGCAGATCCGCTGGATCATTCTGGCCATCGCCGTCCAGCGTCCCAATGATCGGTGCGCGGGCATGTTGGATCGCGGTGCGCAGGGCGCGCGACTGTCCCGCATTTGAGCGATGCGCAATCACGCGCAGCTCTGGATACTTTGCCTTCAAACCCGCCAGAACCGCGCGCGTATCGTCGGTTGAGGCATCATCAGTGATCACCATCTCAAACGCCCGCCCCGCGAGCGCGGCGGCGATTTCGTCGATCAGCTGCTCCGCATTGCCGGATTCATTATGCATCGGCACACAGATTGAAAATTCTGGGGATGAGGTCACGCGCGTCCTCCACTAAGAGACAACCGGGTCGCTTTAGTTGATATCCAGCGATTGCGAAACCTAAAGACTGAGGACATGACTGTTTTTATGAGCAACCTTCCCATCGAACCCTTGCTGCCGGACATTGCCGCGACGCTGAAAGCGAAGCAGCGGCTGATCCTTGGCGCACCGCCCGGGGCAGGGAAGACGACGCGCGTGCCGCTCGCGCTAGCGGGTCTGATTGACGGTTTTGAAGCCCTGCCCGGCAAAATCATCATGTTGGAGCCGCGCCGGATTGCCGCTCGCATGGCGGCGCAGCGCATGGCGCAGACGCTTGGCGAGCCACTCGGCAAACGGATCGGTCTTTCGACACGTGTGGATCGCAAGACGAGCAAAGAGACCCTTGTCGAAGTCGTCACCGATGGCCTGTTCACACGCCGATTGCTGAACGATCCGGAGCTGAGCGGGGTCAGCGCCGTGATCTTTGATGAGATCCATGAGCGCAGTCTCAGCGCTGCTCTCGGCCTGGCGCTCGCTTTAGAGGTGCAAGGCGCGCTGCGGGAAGATCTACACCTGCTCGCCATGTCGGCGACGCTCGATACTGAGGCGATGGCCCAGAAACTGGACGCACCAGTAATCGAAAGCGAAGGGCGACAATATCCCGTGGAGACACGCTACCTCGGGCGCAGCCAGGACCGTCTGGAAGACCAGATGACGCGGGCAATTGAGCGGGCTGTACGCGAAACC
>JBCBGJ010000237.1:0-4442 GCA_038526925.1 Pseudomonadota bacterium | reverse complement strand
CGGGTTTGAAGCAGAGGCTGAGGCGGACTGCAGTGTCGCAGTGACGGGTGCCGCCGGGCATCTGTTTGTTTCAAATGTAATCTCTAAACAGGTTGCATCTCTGTCATTGCCAACAAGGCGATTGGCGAGCGCCATGGAGAGCGGGTCCGCTGGCCCTGCATACGGAATTCCAAGATGACGATGTCCGAGACGCGGTGCGCCTTGAAGCGTGCTCTGCAAGCCGGCTTTTAGAACGCGTAACACTTAGACCGCCTTGAACTTAACGCGCTGACCTGGCTGCAGGTGAAACGGCTCAGGCGCCTGCGGGTCGAACAGAGGTGCGGAGGTGCGCCCAATTAGCGGCCAGCCGCCTGGTCCCGCCAGCGCATAGATGCCGGTGAAAGCGGCACTGATCCCGATCGACCCGGCTGGCACACGTGGCCGCGGGGTCCCCAAACGCGAGACTTCAAACGTCTCAGACAACCCAGAAATGTAAGAAAAACCGGGTGTAAAGCCGATCATCTCAACCAAATGCTCTGCCCCAGTGTGAACCGAAATGAAGGCCTCTTCGCTGAACTCCATCGCCTTGCAAATGGCAGCCAGATCTGGTCCAGCATCGCCGCCATACTGAACTGGAATATCGATGACCGGCAGGTCGTTCTCATCTTTGAGGCGGATGGCTGTGACCTCGGAAAGCCAAGCCTCAATCTGCTCGGCCCGCGCTGGCTTAAATCGTACGGCGACCCGGTCGAGGCCAGCGACAACATCCTCGGCCATCTCTACGGATCGAAGTTGTCTCGCAAGCGCCTGCGCATGCCGTGAGGTCTCGACCTGAAACTCAAACACGTCATCCGCGACCCGTACCGGGCTTAGGTCGGCGGACACAGAGTTATTCCATGTTGTTCAAGCGTGGCTTTGATAGATTGCGCCGCCGCAAAAGCCCCCGGCGTATCGCCATGCACGCAGATGGTTTGGACAGGCAGCGCGATGGTTTCACCCGGATAAGTCACGACTTCGTTGCGCGTCGCCATGGTGAGCGCTTGATGGGATTGCTCGTCAGCGTCGTGGATTACCGCGCCGCTCAACGTTCGGTCTCGTAACCGGCCATCCGCTTCGTAAGCACGGTCGGCAAAGCCTTCCGCAACAAACGAAATGTCCTGCGCCTTTGCTGCGGTTTGAAGCTTAGAGTCTGGCGGGCCAAACAAAGCCGCACCGGGCAGTAACTCGCGCACGACGGAGACCACACTCTGGGCCAGTTCGGCATCGACCGCCGCCATATTGTAGAGCGCGCCGTGTGGCTTCAAATGCGTCAGCGAAACACCAAGCGTCTCTGCTTCGCTTTTGAGGGCGGAGACTTGTTCCTTCAGGCTCTCCTCCAAAGCTGCACCAGAAAGAGACGACTTGGTCCGGCCAAAATTCTCTCGGTCTGGAAAGGACGGGTGCGCCCCTGCTGCGACTTTGTTTTCTTTGGCGAGGCTTAGCGCGGTTCGCATCGAAGCCATATCGCCCGCGTGCCCCCCGCACGCGATATTGCAGCTCGTGACAACCGACATCAACTCCGCGTCAAAGGCGCAGCCCTCCCCCAAATCAGCGTTGAGATCCAGACGCATGCTCATGCCATCACGCCTGCTGCGCGGAGGATGGAGCGCAGCCCAAGGCCGAGCGTAATCAGAACGATCGCGCCTCCAGCAATATTCGCCATGAGCGTATTGGTATGCACGCCGAGCAGGTCTTTTCGGTTCATCACATAGAGCAAGAAAGCAGCGATGATCGGCAGAAGCAATCCATTCGCATATTGCGCGATCAGGATCAGAGAGATGGGCCGAATACCGAGCAGACTAATTGCTGCGCCGACCACAACCACCAACAGGGCGGTGCCCCGGAAGAGTTTTGACTTGCGATCTTCATCGCCGCCGATGATCTCACTCAAGGCATACGCCGTCGCCATTGGCGCAGTGATCGCAGAGGTCAGCCCCGCCGCGAACAGGCCAATCCCGATCAAGTAGCGCGCCGCCTCGCCAAAAGCTGGCTCAATCGCACGCGCCATGTCGGCGGCGCTGGAGATTTCCAGCCCGCTTTTGAAAAGGCTGCTTGCCGCGGTCGACAGGATCAGGATGGAAACTAGGCCGCCAAGACCAATCGAAATCACAGAGTCGGTCCGCGCGGCGCCTGTATCTGCTCCGTCTGCCCATTTGCGCCGGGCCGCAGCCGCATGCAGGAACAAGTTGTACGGAACGATCGTTGTCCCGATCAAAGCAATCGCGGTCAGCGTTCCGCCATCGGGAATGCGCGGCACTAAACCCGCGAACAGCGCCCCGAAATCGGGCTGCACAAAGATTACGCTCAGCACAAAGGCGGCGCTCATGATCAAGACTAGGCCGACCAGAAGCTTCTCCAACACGTCGTAGCGGCCGACCAAAACGATCACACCAGCGAGACTAGCAAGCCCGGCCACTAAAACAGATTGTCCCGGTGAACTCGCGCCGAACAAGGCATCTAAGCCCAGCGCACCGCCGCTCAGATTACCGCCTTCATAGGCGCAGTTCCCAATCAATAGAGCCGCGAAGACGAGACCGCCCATCGCCCATTTGATCGCAGGCGCGGGCGCGCTTTGCATCAAAGCCTCGCCCAGTCCGAGCCGCGCGCCAGTGCCCAAACGCGCCGCCATATCCTGCAAGATGATCGTCGCGATGGTCGCAAAGACCAGCGCCCAGATTAGCGCGAAGCCAAAATTAGCGCCGGCAAGCGTGCACGCCGTAACGGTGCCGGGGCCGATAAAGGCCGCTGCAACCAAAACGCCTGGACCAAAATTGCGCATCCCGTCCTGCCCTTAATTGATGCCGCGCTGCGTGGTGAGATAGGTGGCGAAACTGGCGAGCCAGTGACTGCCAGAATAATGCTCATCCGAGACCGCCGCGATCCCGGTTTCACGATGCAGCGCCGCTGATGCCTGCAAGGCGGCAATGCGTGGATCACCCTCTGGCAATGCACTCGCAATCCCTTCAAGCGCCCAAGCGCGGGACAGGTTTACGCCATCGAGATGCACGAGTTTGCCATCGGATGCGTCCAAGACGACGCCAGGCTCTAACCAGTCAGAACTACCATCCATTGGAATTTGTGGCAGGAACGCCCCAAGCCAGGCCGAAAACTCAACACCGCTCAAGACGCGGCGCATCAGGTCAGCTTCCATCAGGCAGGGCGACAGAAAGTCCTCGCCGGACGGTTCATAAGCCAGCGGGCAGTTCACGTCTGCGCGGTGAAAGGCGAGGACTTTGTCGGTCAACTCCTGCTCGAACGTTTGATTGCCGACGGTGCGGGCATAATCGATCATCAGACCAAAGGCGAAAGCGGTCTGATTGTGCGTACCCAAGCGCACAGGATAAGATAGGTTTGGCAACCAAGCGCGGGTCTTCTCGACGATGGCATCCTCGAGCGGGCGTAGGGTTTCACGCCATGCTGTGAGCTGCTCATCCTCGCTCTCTTCAAGCTCGGCGACGAGCTGAAGATACCAGGCGATACCATAGGGACGCTCAAACGCATTGCGGCCAGGCGCCATATAATAGGCCAGCTCGCCTTCGAAATTCTCTGCTGTGAAGCTTTGCGACAGCTTCTCTCTGATCTCTTCGGCGAACACGGTGTCTGGAGCGGTATTCAGCAAGCGCGTCAGCAGCCAGTGTCCGTGCACGGAAGAGTGCCAGTCGAAACAGCCATAGAAAGCTGGCGTCAGCTCATTCGGTGGGCGCGCATCTTCAGCCGATTGCATCACATGGCTGATCTTGTTCGGGTATTCACGATGCACACAATCGAGCGCGAGGATGGCAAACCGGTCTTCAACCGTGACCGGCTCTGGTCGCTCGGTTTGCGGCTCGGGTGTTGGCGCTTCAGTATCTTGCGCGCCGGAACAAGCTGCGAGCGCCAAAACGGCCAAGGCCCCAAAATAGAGTTTCATATCGTTGATCCCTTTTCCTCAACGTTGGAGGCGGACCATAAAAGATCGAGCACACAAGTCGATGCCATGTGTGAAACTGTGTGATGCCGGTATTAAGCGAGGACGCGCCGGATCACCATTCGGATCAACCGATACAGCGCATACAGCAAGATCAAAGCGACGATCGCGGCGATGATCAGGATGTGGCGGTTATGCTGATAAAACCTGGCAGTTGAATTCTTGGCCACCGCCTCGGCCGAATTGTACCCTTCCGGCATTTCTAATACACCGTTCGCGGCGGCATAGACTGCGTACTCGGCTTTCAAATCAGCAAGCACATCCGGCACGGTCGCGCTTAGATCAGTTGTCTCGCCAGGATCGGTTTTGATGTTGAAAAGAGCCCATTGCGCATCGCCCATAGGCGGCATGGAGCGTGTGATCTTATAATCGCCTTTGAAGAGAGCGCTGTCTATGCCGCCGCGAACGGTGTATTAGAAATGCCGGAAGGGTACAATTCGGCCGAGGCGGTGGCCAA
>JBCBGJ010000236.1:0-4481 GCA_038526925.1 Pseudomonadota bacterium | reverse complement strand
TACGCTGTTCGAAGTTCAGACCAATTGTGCATGCTGACCGACCTGCTTTTCTTAGAATTCATCTCGCTTGGCACTTGGCGATTACCCGGCCCTTCTTAAGAAACGGAAATGTCAGCATATTCGCGCAAAACAATGCACGATGAATGTGCACGATATGTGCGCCAGAAGCACAAGTCCTAACGCGTGCTATCTTGATGCACAGTAATTGCGCAACGCGATACGTTTTCAATCACATTTCGGTTCGTACAATCATCGTACGAATAGTGGATGGAGACAGACGATGAAAAAAGTTCGAGCACTAGTGGCAGTGGCATTTTTGGCTCCCGCGATCAGTTTTGGTGGACTTGCTTTTGCGCAGGGCAACACAGATTCAGATCTGCTGGCAACGGCCGATGAAATGGATACGGGGATGGGGGCAGAGCTCTATTTCTACATCACGCTGCCCAAGGTTCCATTCGAAGAAATCGTCGAGATCCTGCCGGCTCATATGGACTTTGTTCACACGATTGAAGATGGCGGCATCATGGTCATGGGCGGTCAAATCACGCCAGAGGGTCTGGCTGATGCGGGCGGACGCGGTCTGATTGTGATCCGCGCCGCGTCATTCGAAGAGGCAAGAGCAATTGCCGATCGTGATCCGATGCATTCTGGCGGCGTGAGAAGCTATGAACTCTACAAATGGAATGTGAATGAGGGCGTGACCAACATCACGCTGAAATTCTCTGATCAGAGTTTCGTCATCGAATAGCGATTAAGTGATCACTCCCATGGAGGCCACGACGTGAGGAGATTATTCGGTCAGCGCGGGAGGGGCTATGGAATTGAGGGTGAGCAAAATCTTTATGGCGCGACTATTGCCCCTTGCAAATTGAATCTTGGATGAGCTTGTCCAGGTCGTGATCGGTGGTGGTGTCGGCACGTTCCAAAATAGCGTAAGCAGCAATGCCGAAACTGGATAGGATCAGCATTCCAAACGCGATGATAATGATCTTCTTCTTCATCGCCAATCGCCCTCTCGGCTCCGATAAAAGCTAAACGAAAATTGTGGTTACCTCCACTGAGCGATCTGAACACTGAGTGCGCATGAGCGCACGTTTACCCATGCCCCGCAGTGTGAATTTCTGTTTCCCAAACGCGTTATTTGGAGCGGGGAGCAAAGCGTGAAACCTTCAACTCAAATCCGAGCGGTTGAGAATGTCATCCAACAAAATCGTAGATCGCACTTGCGCTATTACTGCTCCGTGAAGGCGCTCACACTCGCAGTGTTTGCGCAATCGATCTGGTTTGCACCCCATGCCAATGCGGAGGACGCAGACCTTGAAGCGTTGAAGGCTCAAATTGATGCGCTCGCCGACATGGTCGAAGCGCAGGCGGAAGAGATCGATCGACTGAAGCAGCAAATTCAACCTGCACAGCAAGATCCGGATACACTGATCCAAGTCTCTCCATCAGCGATGACAAATTCGACTCAGAGTGGTGGTTTCGTAGATACAGGGATCGATGCTGGGCGCTACGAAGTGGGTCGCGTCCCGGACGATGCGATTGTGACGGCGGGAGATTTCGAAGGATCAATCTCGTTGCCCGGCTCTACGGCATCGATGCGGATCGGTGGCTATATTCAAGCCGATATGGGATATGATTTTGATAGCCTGGGATTCTCAGACTCCCTCAACCTTCGTACGATCCCTCTGGATGGCTCATCAAGCGATGGTCGGGAAGTGTTTCGAAGTCATGCGCGATACACGCGTCTTAACTTCGATGTTCGCGATCAGACAGCGTGGGGCGAGTTTCGGTCTTTTCTGGAGCTAGATTTCTTTGGCTCCGGCAATGACACAACCAACAATTACACGCCGGTCTTGCGACATGCTGCTGCGGGTGTCGGGGGTTTTTATGTTGGGCAATATTGGTCTCAATTTGTTGACGTTGCGGCCTCGCCCGAAGGACCAAATAATCCGTTTGCGGTGCCGATCGTTCGAAATCCTGGTATTCGTTGGCGGACCGATTTAAACGAGAGCTGGCGCGTCGCGCTCGGCATTGAAGACCCTGCCGGTGATCTCACGGGCGACAGCGCACAGCTCGCTTCCGACTCTATGCCCAATGTCACAGGCTATGTTCAATACACGCAACCTTGGGGGCGAATTCGGCTCGCCGGCCTTGGCCTTCAATTGGAGTCGACAACCGACAGCGTATATACGGGCGGCGTCAATCTATCTGGCCGGATAAATCTTCCGGTGTTTGGCGACAAAGATAATTTGGCCTTTGCGGCTCAAGCGGGCGAGGGTTTTGCCCACTACTATGCAACGCTCGCTAATGTTGGCTTGGAGGGTGTCGTCGCGGCGGACGGGTCGGTAGAGGCAACCGGCATCCTCGCAGGCCATCTCTCCTATCAACACTGGTGGAGCGATGCGTTACGCTCAACCTTTAAGATCAGCGCCGTCGAATTCGATTCACCCGATGGATCGAGCGAGACAGCGACCGATGGTGGCTCTTCAGTTGCGTTCAATCTGTTTTGGACACCGGTCAAGAACGGCACTTTTGGGATCGAGTATGTCTATGCGGACCGCGAAGTTGTAAATGGGTTGACCGGAGAAGGGTCGCGGCTATCTGCACAAGCCCGCTTCGATTTCTAGACGCTTTTCAAGCTAAAAAAACCTCGCGCGCCTCACCTATCAGAGGCTGCGCGAGGTTCGATATTGGCCCAATTCAAATTTGGGAGGGAGACCGGGCCAATATCAGTTTAGTGTTCACCAGCATGGTGCACGCCGCCGTGTGCCATTGGGCCTGGTTGTGGCGGCATCACGACTTCGAGCACTTGCATCATGCCAAAGTCTTCATGATCGAGAATATGGCAGTGCAGGACGAATGTGCCGATGTATCGCTTATACTTCGTTCGTACTGTGACGACGTAAGGCGCGCCAAACAAATTGGTGGGCAAAAACACGGTGTCTTTCCATTGTCCTTTCAGACCCGCATAGACCGAGCCTGATTCAAACGCGCTGACATCAATGCCGCTATCAGGATCGATGATGCTGACGATTTGAACCGGATTGACATGCTTGTGGAACGGATGGCCCTCGGTGAAAGCGGCTAATGTCCATTCCTCGACATGGTCGAGAATGAGCGAGCGATCCATCCGACCGGTTGTATACTCTGACGCATTGATCAGTTTCGGGAGTGGGCCCGAATCCATATCGAGATCTCCGACAACGAACTCGTTCTGGGCGCCGCCTGGCAACGGCGGCGCTTCCTCATCAACGAATGTGTCAAAGCCGAGGGTTTGTGCGCCATCTAGCTCAGATTCGAGCAGACTTTCATGGGCGACGAACGAGGCGAGACTAATGACTTCACCCGACACCTCTTCCGCTATTCGACCGCGCACCGGTTCCGGCATATGCATTTGCGCAGCGGTCCGCATAAAGTCTTGCATTTGCTCTTTCGCACTT
This sequence comes from Pseudomonadota bacterium, assembly GCA_038526925.1. GTDB lineage: Bacteria > Pseudomonadota > Alphaproteobacteria > Caulobacterales > Hyphomonadaceae > Henriciella. The sequence goes on along the minus strand of JBCBGJ010000236.1, from coordinate 1,038 downwards.
GCAGGCGTGTCCGGATTTGCCTCACCCGTTACCCTTACAAAGCCGAGCAATTGGCGTTGCTTCTCCTGCATGCGAATGTTTTCATTTTTCGGTGCATCGTTGTCGATCATGCAATAGAGTCCAGGCTCGGGGAACACGATCAAAACATCGTCGCGATAGCCCGGATGCAGCATGGTTCTTTGTTGCACATTCACGCGGCTGCGCGTGAGACCATCCAAAGCAATTGAGAATTGATCTACCTCTTTCCCCGTGCATTGACTACCGACAAACGCGTCTCGCGCAGAGCTGTCACCCCCCTCATAATCGGAGGTGGATCCTTCGAACTTGCGGAAGCTCACCGAGATGGAACCACTAACGCCGGCTTGAATGAAACGCCAACGCTCGATCTCTCCGGTTTTTACCTCATCGATGGTTGGCATGACGCGCCCGTTTAGGGCGGTATGGCGCCCAGATACCTGCCAGCGTGTGCGAATGTCGGGAACGCCGCTCGGCGTATCGAAGTTCTCGTACATGCCGAACTGGTTGTACCCTTCTACCATGCCGACATCATCCTCGTCGCAAACCCAAAAGCCCTCGGCATCGGTCTCGATATCAATCATGCCGAGCTCGTCGCGCTCACCGCAGGCATAAGCAATCTGGGTGAGGGTGACGATCCGCTCACCGAGCGGGGCACCGTTGGGATGGCGCAACAGCGTGTCGATATCGCCGGTATGATCTGCGCCAGGCAGACGCTCGCCGCGGATGATCAGCGGGCCGCCCATACCGCTGCTGACTTGTAGGGCTGTCGCACCGTGAAGGTGTGGATGATACCAGAAAGTTCCGGCCGGATGATCAGCAGGAATGTTATATTCATGCGTAAATTTGGCGCCGGGTGTTAGGCGCAACAACACATTATCCGAATTGCCGGACGGGCTGACCCAGAGCCCATGGACGTGCATATTGGTGCTGTTGAAGCAGTGCGGAATATTGACGTCGCCATGATCGACGCATGACGGGTCATCAGCGGGAAGATCGTTTTCAAGGTTGAACAGAAACGTA
>JBCBGJ010000235.1:0-4505 GCA_038526925.1 Pseudomonadota bacterium | reverse complement strand
ATTTTTCATCGCTTCAGAAACAGGAGCTGGTGGATAAGCTGCGATCAAAGCATCCGCATCATCCACAACCGTGAATCCACCATGGTGTGTGAGTCGGACTGAAAGATCCGAGAAGTTAAACAGGCTTGGGCCGGTCAGGATTGGTTTCCCGAGGCGGAGGGCTTCCAAGGGATTATGCCCGCCAATGCCAGGCGCATGCCCGCCGCCGAGGTAGACACTGTGAGCGAGGCGATACCAAAGTCCCATTTCGCCCATCGTGTCGGCGAGAAGAATTTCTGTCCCGTTTGGAAGAGAGCGGTCTTCAGACCATCTAGAGATGCGAAACTTTGTGCAGGAAAGTAGCGCATCAACTTCATCGCCGCGATCAGGATGGCGGGGCGCAATGATGAGAAGCGGCTTCGGAGACAATTTTGGGAAAGCATCGATGATCAGCGCTTCTTCACCCGCATGAGTGGATGCCGCCAAGAATACATCTCGATCTCCTACTTTGCCGCGAAGTGTTTCCAGTAGCGTATCATCCACGGAAGGCGCGGGCAGCGCAGATTTCAAGTTCCCCGGATTGATGACTTTTTGCCCGGACAAGGCTTCAAGGCCAGTCTTGGTTTGGACATCGGCTGCGATCATCAGATCATAAGTGGAGAAGACGGTCTTCGCTGTCTTGCGCCAGCGCATCCAGCCCAGCGTGCTCTTCTCTGTCATGCGCGCATTCACGAGAACTGCAGGAATTCCGCGTGCTTCCAGTTCGAGCAATTGGTTTGGCCAGATCTCTCCTTCAGCGAAGATGGCCAAGTCTGGTTGCCAGTGATTTAAGAAACGCCGGGCGGTTCGGTACGTGTCCACAGGCGCCATTTTCTGCAGGACCTCAGTGTCAGCGAAGACTGGATCGGACGCGAGGGTCTTGGTGATGAGATCGGCAGCTGTCTGTGTCTGGCATGTGAATAGGAATGTGGCGTCAGCGATCTCGGCTTGAACTAACCTGCGTGCAAGCTCCAACAATAATTGCGACTCGCCGACGCTCGCAGCGTGAAACCAAATCAGCTTATCGGCTGTCTTCGGCTCGATATATTGGGCGAACCTTTCATGGATACGCGCCGCGTTCTCTTTGCCGGATTTGGCGCGCCTACGAAAGAACGCACCCAAAAAGGGTGCGATCAAAAAAGTCAGAGACTTGTAGAGAAACAGCCCGAGCGACATTGGGCCCTTATAAACTGATTGCAGGCTGTTCGCCCACTCCTGTTTCAGCGTCCGAGAATGCTAGAAACAGCGCCAGCAGGCGACGCGGAGGTCGCTTCTTTTTTGTCGTCCGCGTCAGAGGACACAGAGAAGCCCATCCAGGCAAGCAGGACGGCAATTGTAAAATTTCGAACAGCAGCGAGAAGGCTAAGCATTGTCTACCCCAATTTCATATCGATTATCATTAAACCAGAATCGCCTGCACGGGAAGAGGGAACATTGTAGAAAATAGACGAATCGCAAAATTGTAATCTTCGAGTTCGAATTAGGGGCAAGTCATGGAAATTGATATCGATCATCTGATGAACATGACAGGCGGAGATGCGGACCTTGCCGATGAGGTTTTGGATATTTTTCGCAACCAGGCTGAAATGTGGGGACGGATGTTGGACCCGGCGTTGAACCAACGGGAATGGGCCGATGCCGCGCACGCGTTAAAAGGCGCGGCCTTGAGCATTGGTGCTCATGCTTTTGCCGAAGAGTGTTCTGAGGTAGAACAACGGGGCAGGGGAGACGCCGAAGTCGGCCGCGTCGAAGCGGCGACTTTGTTATCATCTCTAAAGGATGGTTTGGTTCAGGCCATCGAAGCCTGCGCCAAAGCGAGTTATCACTTATCCAAGCCCGGCTTGAGGCGATCAAACGACTCGAACTCATAAGCGATACAGCGATCGATCAGCGTCCGCCAAACAGGTTCTGCGATCGCTTTCGAGAGCCCCTGGCGATCACACTCGGCTTTGACCTTGCGGATAACATCTTCAATTCGCGGTCGATCGAGGACCGCTTTGCGGGCCCCTTTGATGCGCGCTGCGGCGTCCATAAAGGATTGTCGTTCGACCAAGAGTTCGACGAGCAGTCGATCAATGCGGTCTACTTCGTGGCGTACATCGAGCATCGTCTCCGCTGTGGCGGATGAATGATAACGCGTGCTTCGATCCTTAAGCGTGTCAGACATTGTCTATAGCCCTTATTCGGTCCCTATATTCGTCCGACACGACATTTTAGCGATGCGGTGCGACGACGCGGGGCTTCTGCACAATTAAATAGGCCTTCCGGCTTAGAACCGGAAGGCCATGTCTGCAGAGAGTGCTTTTTTGTTTAGCGCTCGATAAGAGCCGGCATACGCGCCTGGATTTGGCTAGAGCGCGCCGCTTCTATTTCGGTCATCAGTGCCTGAACTTCAGGCTCATTGATAATTTTCGCAAATTGTCCAATCGCCTTCAATTCGTCTGCGGTAGCGCCGGATGCTCCGCCAAGGAACGGAAGCCCACCTGCGCTCATCGGATACGTGACCAATCGGACTTGGGTGCCGTCTTCAATGTTAGCCAGTTCTTTGGCTTTCGCGATAGCCGTGTTTAGGCCGCCAAGCTCGTCGACCAAACCGACTTGCAGGGCATCTTCTCCGCTCCAAACCCTACCGCGGGCGACTTGATCGATTTGCTCAGGTGTCATGCCGCGGCCCGCAGCAACCAGTCCTGTAAACCGATCATAGCCCTGTTTCAGGAAGGTGCGGAATTGAGAGCGTTGTTCATCGCTGAACGCTTCCGTCGTTGAGAACGCGCCCGTAAATTCGCCGCCAACAACAATCGTTTCAGCGTTGACGCCGATTCGAGCGAGGCCTTCTTCAATTGCGAACTTGCCGCCAAATATCCCGATCGAGCCCGTAATGGTTGAACGGTTAGCGACAATCCAGTCGGCGCCAGTCGCAACATAATATCCACCTGAAGCCGCGGCAGATGCCATGGAAACGATGACCGGCTTTTCTTCTTCGTCCTGAATTCGCTCAATTGCGCGCCAGATCTGATCGGAAGCAGATGGAGATCCACCCGGGCTGTCGATGCGGAACACCACAGCTTCGACATCATCATCCCGTCCGGCTTCCAACAGTGCGGCTGCGATCGTGTCTGAAGCAAAGCCGCTGCCTTCTTGGAAAAGGCTGCCGCCCGCGCCGCCATTCACGATGGTGCCTTGTCCACCGACAATCGCGATAACCGGTGAGCCAAACTTAGTGGTCGGCGCCGTATAAGAGGCCACGGCAATATCTATGGCATCTTCGCCAACACGCTCGAGAGCCGAATCGCGCGCATCTTCTGGCCACCCAGAGTTCGTCGCGAGACCAGCGCTAATCAGCTGCTCATCACTCAGTGGGCCTGATTCGAGGGTTTCGCGGACTTCGCTTACCGTCAGAGCGCGATCAGTGGCGATGTCATTCAGGGTAATCGTCCAAATCGATTCGGCCAGTTGGGTGAGGTTCTCTCGGTGCGCCTCTGTATAGGTTTCTTCTTCAAACGTATTCACCGCGCTCTTGAATTCGTAGAACGCTTCGAACTCTGGCGTGATGGACAGGTTGTCGAACAGGCCTTTTAGAAAGAGGGTCTCCAGAGCAAGGCCGCTCGCAATCATGGATGTGCCAGGCTGAATCCAAATTTCATCAGAAGAGGCGACTGCACGATACCCAGAGGCAGCGCCGTAAGAGCCCTGTGAATGCGTTATGATAAACTTGTCTGCAGCTTTGAACTTCAAGAAGACATCGCGGAACTCGCCCGCTCGAGATGATCCAACGCCATAATCACTGGCGCGGATAAAGAGGCCTTTGACTTGGTCGTCGTCGGCGGCCGCCTCGAGCTTCGTAATAATATCGGTGAATCCAACGCCGCCGCCAAACAGCACTTCCGGTCCAGTTGTTGCCGCCTGGTCGGCATAACCAGCTCGCATATCGAGGGTGAGAACGATTGGATTGCCGTCATCTTGCCCCGTCGCGGGTCCGGACGCAGATTGAACCGCATCATTGATCGCATATTGGATCAACGCCATGCCGACGAAGAATAATAGGAATAAGCCGACAATGGATCCAATTACGGCGCCGCCGAGGGATGCGAAGAATGTTTTCATAGGAGGAAAGCTCCGATTTATTATTTATCGGATAACGATATGGTCGTTAACATCCAGTTTGTCAAAACACAAAGATCATATGGTTCCTATTTAGGCTGTTTCGTCGCGCTCAAGGCGCTGGGCAACTGCCAAAAATGCAGCTCTCTGATCGGGATCGGCGATTTGGGTGTTGCAACCCGAAATGGGATTGGTTATGTCCGCCGCTCAGTTGGGGTGTCGCCAAGTGGTAAGGCACCGGTTTTTGGTATCGGCATTCCCAGGTTCGAATCCTGGCACCCCAGCCACTTTTTCAACAAGCCAATTAGACCGCGCAATTGCTTTCGACGTTTCGTTTCGAAAAATACTGCAATTCTACAGATTGCAATAGTATTACAGTATTTTTC
>JBCBGJ010000234.1:0-4514 GCA_038526925.1 Pseudomonadota bacterium | reverse complement strand
CCAAAATTCTGTTTGAGGTCTCGAGTTCGACGACGCCGCCAGTCTATTACTTGCTCAAAGACAAGACCGTTACACTGCCCATCGGGGCGGAGCGACCGTGGTTTGACTCCGAAAACCTGAGTGAGACGCAACTTATATCATACCCGGCGCGGGACGGCCTTGAAGTTCCGGGCCTTTTGACGTTGCCGCCAAATTGGAGCGATGGGGATGACCCGGTCGCTGCGATTGTGCTGCCCCATGGGGGGCCGTGGGCGAGGGATGTGATCGGTTGGGATGCGAGCGGCTGGCCGCAATTTTTAGCCTCCCGTGGATACGCGGTCCTTCAACCCCAGTATCGAGGAAGCACTGGGTGGGGCCATGAGCTCTGGCTTGCTGGAGACGCGCAATGGGGCCTTGCAATGCAAGATGACAAAGACGATGCGGCGGCTTGGCTCGTGGAAAACGGGATCGCTGATCCGACGCGGATTGCGATCTTCGGATATTCATATGGTGGGTTTGCTGCGATGGCGGCCACGGTTCGCGAGAACGGCCCCTTCAAATGCGCGATCGCCGGAGCCGGCGTTTCCAATCTTGGCCGCATCGGTAGCAATTGGAGCGACGACCGCATTCAAAGGGCCTTCCAAGGAAGAACCGTAAAGGGCATGGACCCGATCAAGAATGCGAGCAAGGCAAACATCCCGATCTTGATCTATCATGGCGATCGCGATGTTCGCGTACCGCTGTTTCACGCGACCGACTTTTACAATGCGATCAAGAAACACACCGACGCAGAGCTGCTGGTGATCGAAGATATGAAACATTCTTTGCCCTGGTGGCCGGAGCATCATGTCCAATCGCTCTCGGCCATTGAGCACTTTTTGCGAAATGACTGTCAGCTTTGATATTGGGCGTTGTGCCGCAAGTCTCATTGGCTTTGTTTCGAGGGTCTCTGTATCGCCCGGGCCCAAACGAATGCGAGGGCGACGATCAGTACGGCATTGAGGACCCAATAGGTCGTTCCCAATGAGCCGTCAGCGAGTCCAATTGAGGAGAAGAGCAGATAGAGGCCGATGACCATCGCAAAAAGGGTCGCTGAAACTGGAAAAGTGTAACGCCAAGGCGTGAGGTTTACTCTCTCGTTTCGCTTAAACTCCCAAGCTGTCTTGCGCGGAGCGATCTGTCCGCAGATGAGCATGATCGCAGTTTCGATCGCAAACAAGATTGCGTACAGATGCAAGAAATGAAGAGTGACGTAGTCTGCGAAGGCGAACTTCAGCAAGCCGTATGCTAGGACATGAAATACAATGGTGATCTTTGCGCCAATCGCTGGAACGTGCCGGGTGAACAGTCCTACCAAAACGATTGCGATAATTGGGATATTATAAAAGCCTGTGAAGATCCGAATGATCTGCCATAAGCCTTCGGGTGCGAACCAAAGCAGCGGAGCGACGATAAAAGAAAACACTGCGATCACGACGCTCGCGATCATTGCGATCCGAACCGCCTGGCGATCGGAGAGCTCGGATTTCTGGAGCGGCGTATAAATATCCAGTGTGAACATGGTCGCGGCGCTGTTTAGGAGGGAGTTGAACGATGAGAATACGGCCCCCATCAAAACCGCCAGGAAGAAGCCCATCATCCAAATCGGAAAAACATCTCTAATCAGCGCCGGGTAGGCTTGGTCGATGCTGGCGAGACCTGGACCATAGAGGTGGAAGGCGATCACGCCTGGGATCATCATAAAAAATGGAACCAGGATTTTAAAGAATCCCGACATCAGCACACCCTTTTGACCCTCGGCCAAATTGCGCGCAGCGAGGGTTCTTTGAATGACGTACTGGTTCGTGCACCAGTAGAATAAGTTGGCGAGGATCATCCCCGTGAATAGCGTCCCGAACGGCGTTGGGGCTGCTGCGTCACCGATTGCGTTCAGTTTTTCCGGTGCCTGCGTTGCGATCACAGTCAGGCCAGTAAAAAAGCTTCCATCACCAAGCGCGATCAGACCCAGTGCGGGCACAGTCGCGCCCACGATTAAGAGGCCTAGCCCATTGATCGTGTCAGAGACGGCCACGGCCTTTAAGCCGCCAAAGACAGCGTAGGCAGATCCAACAACCCCGATCGTGATGACCGTGATGACCAGGGCTTCGAACTGTCCAACGCCGAGAAGCGCCGGGACATCGAACAGTTTGATAACCGCGATCGACCCGGAATACAGCACGGACGGAATCGTCACCAATCCATACCCCAGCATGAACAGTAAGACCGATAAGCGCTGAACGTCTTTGTCGAACCGATCATTTAGAAATTGCGGCAGGGTGGTAAACGCGCCTGCGAGATACTTCGGTAGAAAAATGACGGCCATTGCAATGGTGGCTACCGCGGCCGTGACTTCCCATGCCATGGACGACATGTTCGCTCCATAGGAAGAGCCGTTCAGTCCGATCAATTGCTCCGCTGAAAGGTTGGTGAGCAAAAGCGATCCGCCGATAAACAAACCACCGAGATTGCGTCCCGCGAGGAAGTAGCCGTCTTTCGAGGCGACATCGTCCTTTGAGCGCTGATATGAAAACCAAGCGACCAAGGCCATCAGCACAATGCAGGAAATCAACGTGAAGGTTAGCTCGGTGGTCGTCATCGCAAAACGGTATCAGCGTCGCGCGTCATTTGCCAAGCGTTCGAATGCTCAGAGTGATTGTGGTTGTGCGCGCAAAGGGCTCGCCCGTCAGGCCCGCGGCCCGGTACCAAGCGGTGTATTCGGCGAAGATGCAGGGACACGGCCATAGACGTCCGGAAGCGAACAAGTCTTCATTTGCGGGAGGACACGCGTGCCAAAGCTCTTGCATTCTTCAATATGCGGATAGCCCGATAGAATGAAGGAGCGGATACCCATTTTCTGATAGGTCTCTAGTTCGCTCAGAACTTGATCGGTTGAACCGACCAACGCTGCTCCACACCCCGAACGAGCGCGACCAATGCCTGTCCAAAGGTGTGGTTCGACATACCCAAACTTGTCAGCCAGTTCGCGCGCTTTGGCCTGGTGAGCTACGCCGAGGCTGATGCTATCATGGGCGCGGTCTCGGATGAGTTGCCCATACTCGTCATCCAGCTTTGAAACCAGATGCTCGGCATATTCACGTGCTTCTGTCTCGGTGTCGCGAACAATCACGTGTACCCGAAGTCCATAATCGAGCACGCGATCATATTTTTCGGCAGCCTTGTGCACAGCCTGCATGCGCTCGGTGAGTTTATCCTTCGTTTCGGGCCACATCAGATAGACATCACAATACTCCGCACAAAGGTCGACTGCGGCGGGGGAGTATCCTCCGAAATAGAGCAATGGACCATTGGTCTGGTATGGCTTAGCGGGCGCCGTCGGGACGTCTTTGAACGTATAGACTTCACCCTCATGATTGATTTCATCCTGCGTCCACGCCTGCTTTAAGATTTGGACCACTTCCCGTGAGCGTTGATAGCGATATTCGCTGTCGGCGACTTCTCCCGGAAAGTCCGAGCTTATGATATTTAGAGTCAGCCGGCCTTCCAGCATATGATCGAGGGTTGCCACAGTGCGGGCGAGCATAATCGGCTGCATTTCACCGCAGCGCACCGCTGCGAGCATGTTTATGGAATTCGTCAACGGTGCACACCCAGCCACAAAGCTAAGCGTATCTTGCCCAACTTGGTAAGACGACGGGCAAAGGATGTTCCGGAACCCTTGTTGCTCCGCCTCTAGGAGAATGTCGCGGCAATGTGCCCAGCTCGATTTCAGGGCAGGGTCGGGAACTCCCAAATACTCATAGTCGTCGGAGCATAAGGCAGAAAACCAAGACACTTCGACCGCATCCAAGGCTTCAGATTTAATCGGCACAACTGACATACAGAGCCTCCACAGTCGAATACACGCTCCTTCATTTCACAGCTTGCCATTCCGGCCAACTAGATTGTATCAATTATGCATCAATTTTGTGAGAAAAGCCGTGAACCCTGACGCTCCGAGAGCGCTAACAAAGACCATTCAGCTCAGCGAAATGCTGACGCGAGAGATTGCGGCTGGTCGGTATCCCGATGGAACGCGCTTGCCCACAGAACGGCAGATGGCAGAGAACCTGGGAGTTGCCGTGGGCACCCTCAGGCGGTCGCTCTCAATCTTGGAAGACCGCGGTCTTTTGCGGCGTGTGCAGGGCTCCGGGAACTACATTCGGGTTCGCCCCGAAATTGAAGGCTTGTACGAGTTTTTTCGACTCGAATTGCTCGGCGGTGGAGGATCGCCGACGGCAGATGTCCTTAGCGTGCGAAGGATGGCGAAGAGTAAGCGCGTTGCGAACATAGGTCCGGGGCTTACAGCGCACCGTATTCGTCGAATTCGTTATCTTGATGCGATACCTGTCGAGGTCGAAGAAATCTGGCTCGATGGGCGTTTCATCGAACAAATCAGTCACGAAGATCTGCAGGATTCGCTCTATAACTATTACAAAGAAGTCCTGAACGTCGTTATAGGTTCGGTGACTGACAAGGTGGGTAACTATTACAATTCA
>JBCBGJ010000233.1:0-4530 GCA_038526925.1 Pseudomonadota bacterium | reverse complement strand
CGAAAACGCCAGACTGGCTAGCCGCGAAGACAAGCCCACCGCCCAAAATTGGTCGGGCGCCGATATCATTGATAGACGAGATTGGCGTGAACTGCCCCACGCTCGCGAGCGCTTCGGCCCAAAGGCGACGTCCATTGCTGGCGAGGTAAGCGATCACCTCACCTGAGGAGTATGGGGCAACGACAATATCTTCGACGGCAGCCGGGCTCGGTGATCCAAGCACCCGCGCAGACTCGGCAATCGCCTGATCACTCCAAAGCACTGCACCCGTCGCAAGATCGAGGGCGAGAACTTCATTATTGTTAGAAGACACAAATATCCGGCCATCTTTGATCGTGGGCGAGCCCGTCATTGGAGCTTCCGTTTCTGTCCGCCAAAGCTCTGTGCCATTGCTGGCATCCATTGCGGCCACGAACCCGTAGGCACTAGCAATGACCAATGTGTCGCCTTCCAGACCGATCCCAGACCCAATACCGAGATTGTCTCGGCGGCTACCTGAATCGAGTTTTTCACTCCAGCGCCGATTGCCGTTTGTCGCATTGATCGCGGTGATCACCTGCCTCGCATCGATCGTGTAGATTGTATCGGTTGAGGCGACCGGCGGAGTCGTCAGGGCCGAGTTACGATCAGACCCGGACCCAACTTTAGCACGCCAAGCGACATCTAGCTGATTGGCAGCATTGATATGCCCAATCGCCTTACTTGCGCGGCTGCCTGCTTGCGGCCAACCGTCCGTCAGATCACGCGCTGGTGGCAAAGTTACAATTTCGGTTACGAGGTCTGGATCCGGCTGCAAGCGCTCGTCGCCGAGCACCATTGTGATGCGTCCTTCTTTTTCCAGCGCCTCTTCAGCTTTTCGTTGAGCGCTGTTTCTATCGAGGATTGAGCAGGCCGATAGTCCAAGTACGGAAATCGAAACGAGTGTCAGTCTGAATACGGATTGCGCGCTCATTCAGGCGTCTCCTCGGTGGTCTGTTCCGTAGCGGGTTCTGTAGGCGCCTCTGGTGCTTCCACCGGTGCTGTTTCAACATCAACACTGATCGGCGGAAGCGCGGCAAGCGCTTGTTGGGCTCTTGTAACCACGCCGGGTGGCGCATTTTGGGCAAGCCGTAAAAAGTTAAACTCTCGGCGTGCAAACTCGATGTCACCATCTTGCAGGGCCTTCGCTGCAACCAATTCTGAAGCAAGCGCAGCAAACGGACCGTCGCCGCTGGTTAGCGGTGCAAGAACGGCTTCCAGTTCGCTTCGGCTAAGCGTGTCTGCTTCAAGATAGGCAGACTTAATAAGTGCCAGCTTTTCGGTGGGGTCTTCGAGATCGCTAACAGATGCCGATAGCACGTCTGCGGCAGCCGCTGCATCGCCGTTTCCATCCAACCGCACGCCCGCCAGATAATGGGCCGCAACTTTCGCAGGCGCGATGTCATCATCAATCAGCCCGGTCAGTTGCGTGGCCGCTGATTCGTAGTTTCGAGCATCCACGTCAGCCAGAGCGGCCTCGAGTCTCGATGCATTCTCCTCTACGGTGTTCGCCGCCTGTATCTGCCGATATTCATTGAAAGCGACACCGCCGATGAGCAAGGCAGCAGCAATGTAGGCAAGGATCCCATACTTTTTCCAAAGTCCGGTCAGACGGTCCTGGCGTAAGCCTTCTTCGACTTCTTCAAAAATGTCGGCCAAATATGGTCTCCGATGATTTGAACTACTTTAATCGCGATTACCCTAGCGGCGCCCGCTCACGCCCGCAACGGACAAGGTTAGCTGTCAGCAGATTTCCGCACTTTATAGGTTTGTGCTTCGCCCGGGAACGCTCGCGAACGAACTTCATCAGCATATGTTTCAGCCGCTTGTCCGATGATCGTTTTTAGATCGGCGTTCTTCTTCACAAATTTCGGCACCCAATCGGTCATTCCAAGCAAGTCGTTTGTGACCAGTATTTGTCCGTCACATCCAGCCGACGCGCCGATACCGATCGTCGGGCATTCAACCGCTGCGGTGATTTCATTGGCAAGATCGGGCGCAACGCCTTCTACGACAATTGCAAAAGCCCCCGCACGATCTGCGGCCACCGCTTCCTGGATCGCACGGTCCCATTCTCCGCTTGTTCGGCCTTTCGCCCTAAACCCCCCATCGACATTGATCGCTTGCGGACGAAGTCCGACGTGTCCCATAACTGGGATGCCGCGTTCAACCATATGCGCGATCTGGGTTGCGGCGTACGTCCCGCTCTCAATTTTGACCGCCTGGCAGCCGGTTTCCTGCATGATGCGCGCGGCATTGAGAAAGGCCTGATCGGCGTTCGTTTCATACGATCCGAATGGCATGTCGACGACGACAAAGGCCTGCGATGACCCTCGCATCACCGCCTGACCGTGGAGAATCATCATTTCCAGAGTGACGCCAACGGTCGAGCTCATCCCGTGCACAACCATGCCCAAGCTGTCCCCGACCAAAAGGATATCGCAATGTGGGTCCAAAAGACTTGCGACTTGCGCATCGTATGCGGTGAGGCAAACCAAAGGGTCCCCGCCCTTTGCTTTGGCGACATCTTTGACTGTTTTACGCCGGATCTGCGTCTGCGCTGACATTTGCGAGCCCTGTTCTCAATTCAATCTGGGCTTTAGCAGACCGGTAGGTGGCGACAAGTGAAGTCGCTGCAGCGACTTAATACGGGACCGCGGAAACGCCAAACAGTATCGGGTGCAGCCAAAGCGCTATCGCCGTCCATATCGCGGCACCGGCCACGACTGAGATAACGTCCATCATTGGGCGAAGCGCAATGTCCGGACCCGGGCCTTCATCTCCGCGCCGTTTGACCATGATCCGGTCGAATATTGCGAATGCAAGGAAACTTCCAAACAAGAGTACCGAGTTCAATTCTCCATTCGCCAGCAAATGACCCAAAGCCCATAGTTTTACGGCGAGTAGCATCGGGTGCTTGGTCGCTTTCTTAATATAGCCCGCTGGTATCTGCGAAACGACCAGCAGAATGATCGCTGGGACCATATGGAAGACATTGACATGCGCGAGCCAAGTTGGCGGCGTATAAACAACCCCAGACCCACGCGCTGCGCCAAATCCGTAAACGATTAGAACGAAACTCGCGATCGAGACGAGTGAGTAAAGCCCCATATAAGGGCCGTAACCAAGCCGCTCTTTTATATCCTTGCCTGGTTCACGCGACCTCACCGCAGAGAAGAAGTGAAGTCCGAAAAATACTGCAAGTCCGATGAGTAAGATTGTCATTTTTTGCCTCCCGCTTTGTCCCTGCAGACAAAATTTTCACCGGTTTGACAAAGGGTTCCGCGCCCCGGCGCCTGTGCTTCGCGAAAAATTCACAAATGTAACATTGCCTTTTTTCGAGAATGTATTATTGTTTATCAATAATCATTGCAAGAGGAACGATATGAAACTGATCCCAACCCTATTCCTCGCTGCCACCTTTTCCGGGACAGCGTTCGCCGCAGACGAAGCTCCAGCAAACACTGAATGGAACCTACTCGACGGCTCAAATGGAAAAGCCGTTTATTCCACGGAAAGCGGCGCGCCAGCCCTCGTGCTCGGCTGCAATGAGGCCGGAAGAATCTCAGCGACCTTTAGTCTAGACGGCGATGTCATGGAGAAACTAGAGGTTCAGTCCAAACGGACTCGCGTGATCAATGGAACTCTGGCCGTCACTGAAGGCGACTCTGATAAGGCTAAATGGGCTTATTTGAAGGCACCCAATCTAGCATCGCCCATTGAAGGTCGTTACGCTCGCCGTATTTACAATGCGGCTGTGACTGGAAAGTCCGTACAGATCGATCTCGGACGCCAGGGGTCTTACGAATATGCGCCGCCTAAATTGAACGGTCAGTTCAAAGCGTTCGCAGATGGATGTACAGCGAGTTAGACGCTGGAACCTATTCAGCCGCTGCGGGAACGATTGTGACGCTCTCACCGCATCCACAGGCATCGGTCTGGTTTGGATTTGAGAAGGTAAACTTCTCGTGCAGGAGGGTTGTTTCGTAGTCGACGACCGACCCTAGCAAAAACAGAACGGCCTTTGCATCGACCACAATTTTTACGCCCTTGTCTTCAACGATCTCGTCGAGGGGCTCAGGCGCGTCGACATAGTCCATGACATATTCCATGCCCGCGCAGCCGCCATTCGTTACGCCAACGCGGAGAAAGCCGGTGCCTTTGTCTGACATAATTTCTGACACTCGCGTCGCAGCAGCGTCTGTTAGGGTCACAAGTTTGGGTCTGGGTCGTCTTGCCATATTCTTTACATAAGGTCGAAACGCTTGCGCTTCAATTAAAGCATGTTTAGCGCAAGGCGCGCTTCGTCGGACATACGCGATGGATCCCAAGGTGGATCGAAGGTCAAACGCACCTCAACATCGGTAATTCCCTCAACGGTTCGCGCCGCATTTTCAATCCAGCCCGGCATATCGCCAGCAACTGGGCAGCCAGGAGCCGTCAATGTCATATCGATGTCGACCTTTCGATCATCATCGATATCGACTTTGTAAATCAGTCCCAATTCATAGA
>JBCBGJ010000232.1:0-4536 GCA_038526925.1 Pseudomonadota bacterium | reverse complement strand
CGGTCTTGCTCACTCTCGTCTTTCGCAGACACTGAGATCGAGTGAATGCCATAAACGCGGCCCGCAAGAAGAAAAGCATCTCGATATCGTCATGCAAACGGCGAAAGAGCTCAACAAGATGATCGAGGTCCATGTCGACCAAGAGAACAACCCGTTCCAGCACGAAACGGAACTGCTATGCCTGAAGACCATCGAGCACGGTATGCAGGGCCGCGTTTATGGCATTCACTCGATCTCAGTGTCTGCGAAAGACGAGAGTGAGCAAGACCGGATCGTCGCGCTGTGTAAGGAAGCCGATGTCGGCATCGTCATCTGCCCATCAGCCGCTCTGTCCATGAAACAGTTGCCAATGCAGGGCCCGCTCCACAATTCCATTGGACCTTTTGTGAAGCTCAAGAATGCGGGCGTTCGAACCTATCTCGGCATCGACAATATCGCAGACCTGTTCATGCCAATTGTCGATGGCGACATGTGGACTGAAGTGCGCATGCTGATGGAAGCGTGCCGCCACTACGATATGGAGCAAATCGCGGACTGGGCGTGTGAGCCGCCGCTGCACGTCTTGAATGAGCAAGCCGCAAAAGTTGCCGCGGAATAGGGGATAACCCTGCGGCCAGAGGAAGCATTGGTTTGCGCCTCAGACTTTGACATATAGACAGGTAAGAGGCGGACCGTGGTGGCCCGCCTTTTTCTTAAAGAGGCCCCATGCTCGCAGAGATTGGACAGATTGCCCTAATTCTCGCGCTGTTAATCAGCGCGCTGCAAGGCTGGCTTGGGCTTCAAGGCGCGCACCAGAATGACCGCCGGGCGATGGCGTTTGCCGACCGCGCCGCGATTGCGCAGGCCATGTTCTGCGTGCTCGCCTTCGCGCTGCTTGCCCATGCTTTCATGACCTCAGATTTCAGCGTGAAGCTGGTCGCCACCAATTCTCACACCACCAAACCGATGATCTACAAATTCAGCGGCACGTGGGGAAACCATGAAGGGTCGATGCTGCTCTGGGTGATGGTGATGGCGCTGTTCGGGGCCGCCATGGTCTGGTTCGGCAAGACGCTGCCCTCTGGTCTGCGCGCGCGGGCGATCGCCATTCAAGGCCTGACCACAACCGGGTTTTTAGCCTTCCTGATTTTTACGTCGAATCCGTTCGAGCGCCTGTCGCCGGTTCCTGAGAATGGCGTCGGTCTCAATCCTCTCCTTCAAGACCCCGGCTTGGCGCTGCACCCGCCATTTCTGTATCTCGGCTATGTCGGCTTCTCAGTCGCGTTTTCGTTTGCCGTCGCCGCGCTGATTGAAGGACGGGTCGATGCGATGTGGGCCCGCTGGGTTCGCCCATGGGTTTTGATGGCCTGGAGCTTCCTGACCATTGGCATCGTGCTCGGCAGTGTCTGGGCCTATTATGAACTTGGTTGGGGCGGCTGGTGGTTCTGGGACCCGGTCGAGAATGTCAGTTTCATGCCTTGGCTGGCAGGGACAGCGCTCTTGCATTCGACCCTGGTGGCACAGGCGCGCGGAAGCTTCATTCGATGGACGCTATTACTGGCCATCACAACGTTCTCGCTCAGCCTGGTCGGGACCTTTATCGTTCGGTCCGGCGTGCTGGCCAGCGTCCACGCCTTCGCCGTGGATTCAGACCGAGGGATCTTCATTCTAGCCTTGCTGATCTTATCGACCGGAGGCGCTTTAACGCTGTATGCGCTGCGCTCCAACCGGATCGCACATGGTGCGAGCTTTGAGTTTGAAAGCCGCGAGGCGGGACTGGTCCTCAACAATATCCTGCTGATTGTCTCGACCGCGACGGTCTTCCTCGGCACATTTTACCCGCTCGTGATCGATGCCATGACAGGGGACAAGATCACCGTTGGACCGCCATACTTCGAACTGACTTTCGGGCCGATCATGGCGGTACTCATTCTCTTCATGGCGGTTGCCCCGTTGATGAAATGGCGCAGCGATAGTTGGCAGCGCATTCGCAAGACGCTGTTGATCATGGCTGTGGCCGCGATACCGGCCACACTGGCGGTCATGGTCTTTGGGAAGACCGTGTTCGGCGCCCTCGGGATGGGGCTTGCGGTTTGGTTGTTCTTCGGGACGGCTGCGAATTATGCGCGCAAATTGCGGGTCGGCGAGAGCAAGAGCACGCTCGGCAATTTCCTGAAGCGGTTTGCCCTCTTGCCGGGCGCGACGCATGGATTTGCCCTCGCGCATCTCGGACTAGCGGTGTGTACGGTTGGCGTCGTCGCCATGGGTGTGTGGTCTGATGAAGAGGTGGACCGTCTTAAAATCGGCGAGAGCATCTCGGTTTCCGGATACGAGTTTCGCCTAGAAGGAGTCGAGCGCGCCCAAGGTCCCAATTTCATCGCTGAGACAGGCCGTGTCGTGATTGAGCGCAATGGTAATTTCATCGCCACGCTCAATCCTGAGCAACGCATGTATCCGGTCGAGCGGAACAATACGACGGAAGGCTCAATGGAAATCGGTGCACTCCGAATCCTGTACGCCGCAAAAGGGGACGGAAACCCTGAAGACGGCTGGGTGGTGAGCGTCTACTACCATCCACTTGTGATTTGGATCTGGATCGGCGCGCTCATGATGGCGGTTGGCGGATTAGTCTCGGTGGCGGATCGTCGTCACGCTTTTGCTGGGCGGCGTGCTAAAGCACCGACCGCGCAGCCAGTGGCCGCGGAGTAGAGAGATGAAGCTATCGCGTCTGCTTCCCGTTGGTCTATTTGGGGTCTTGGTAATCTTCCTGGCGATCGGTCTGACGCGCGATCCAAGCGTCATTCCAACCGAAATGATTGACCGCGAAATGCCCGCCTTTGAATTGTCAGAGCTGCGCGACGAGACGATCACTGTCAGCCAAGCCGATCTGGTGGGTGAGGTCACCTTGGTGAATGTATTTGGCTCCTGGTGCGTGGCCTGTCTTCAAGAGCATCCGACATTGATGGCCCTGTCGCGAGACGACACTGTGCGGATCGTTGGCATCAATTGGCGTGATGATCGTGAGGATGCGCTGGGATGGCTGGTTAAGCATGGCGATCCTTATGAGACAATCGTCTTCGACGCTGAGAGCGAACTGGTGATTGAGGTTGGCGTCACGGGCGCACCTGAGACGTTCGTGCTCGATCCAACCGGACGTATCCGATACAAACAAATTGGCCCAATTACGCCAGAGGTTTGGACCAAAACGATCCGCCCGGTGATCGATGCGATCGAGAGTGAATCTGTGTCATGAGAGCGCTCATCATTCTATTGACGGCGGTTTTTTGGACGGCGTCGATCGCACTGGCGCAAGAGGGGGCGGCTGAAACGCCGGAAGAGGTCGACGCGCGAACCGAAGCGATCTCGAAGACGCTCCGCTGTGTCGTCTGTCAGAACCAATCCATCTACGATTCTAACGCGCCGCTCGCCGAGGATATGCGCAATCTAGTACGCAAACGTGTTGAAGCGGGCGACACCAATGACGAAGCGCGCGAGTATTTGAGAGAGCGCTACGGCGATTACGTTTTGATGTCGCCGCCTTTCCAAATGAATACGCTCCTGCTGTGGACCGGGCCGCTCTTCCTAGTTGTGATTGGGTTGATCTGGTTCCTTGCGCGTTTGCGATCCGGGCAAGCCGTGCCAGACCGCGAGGTGCTGAGCGAGGCAGACAAAGCGCGTGTTGCTGCAGCACTCAGAGAGACACAGAGCGCCAAATGATCTGGGTCATTTTCTTCATTCTATTGCTCGTGACCGGCGCTTACTTGGTGTTTCCTTTTCTGCAGGCGGCGCCCAAAGCGGCCCCAGACGCACTGGAGGAAGCTAAACAGCAGCGCGCAACCGTCGACTTGGATGAGGCCGCGGGTAGACTGAGCGCCGATGCGGCTATCGAAGCGCGCGATGCCTTGGATCGACGAATACTGGACTTGCTCGACGCGCCAAAAACATTTGCGTCTGAGCGCCGGCTAAAGTCTGCGGTTGTCGCAATCGTACCAGCTGTTTTGCTGCTCGGCGGAGTAGGCGTCTATACCCAAGTCGGAAGCCCTGGTCTCGAACCGATCAGTTTCGCAGACTATCAAGCCCAGCAAGCGGCCGCGCTGCCGGATACGTTAGAGGGTTTGGTCGTTCAGCTGAAAGACCGCCTGGAGGCCGATCCAAACCCGCCGGCAGATGGCTATGTTCTGTTGGCGCGGTCTTATCTACGATTGGGGCGCGTTGAAGAAGGCCTCGCGGCCTACAATGTCGCGATCGATCTTTCGCAGGGCGACGAAAACATCGTGGGCGAGCGTCAGCGGGTCTTGCAGATGTTACAGGAGCGCGCCGCTGCCCCTGCGATCGACCCGGAAGCACGCGCCCGAATTGAAGCGATGACCGCCGATGAGCAGGCGGCGATGATTGAGGGCATGGTCGAGGGACTGGCTATTCGGCTCGAGCAAGACCCGAATGATATTGAGGGCTGGCTGCGTCTTATTCGAGCCCGCGTTGTCATGGGAGACGCAGATCAAGCTCGCTTAGATCTGTCCTCCGCTCTGACAATCTTCCCGGCTGAAACAGAAGAGG
>JBCBGJ010000231.1:0-4539 GCA_038526925.1 Pseudomonadota bacterium | reverse complement strand
TCCATGCCACGGTCGACCCTGTGGCGGAGAACATCAATGTATCTTTGGCGATGCGTTTGGGTGCGCACGCGAACTTGCAATTCTGCCATTTCCAATGGCGTCGAGATTAAGTCTGCCGCGCCGATACGCAGCGCCTCTAAGGCTCTTTGTTGGTCTGCAGTGTCGTACGTGACCACAATCGAAAAATCGCGTGCTTCTTTGAGTGTTCGCAAATGCGCGCAGAGTTTCAAAGCATCGTGGCTCTGATCCGACAGCGCCACAATCACCAAATCCAAATCGCGAAATTTTATGCTGCCGCTGGACGCATCAATCCAGGTGACTGCCGTATGCCCCATCGCCTCTAAGGCAGCGGCGACACGTCTGGCCTCGACATTATCCTGGTCTATCACCAGGACATTTGAGGGGGCATCTATCAACTCTTTCTCATAAGCTGAGAATTGTGTGATCGGCGTATTTCGCTTTCCGCGCACCCGTAGTTCATTGGCGACCAGATTGAAGCGCATTTGCGTTTCTAAGCGCGTGAACAAGCCAAAATCGTCAACGGGTTTTGAGAGAAAGTCATCGGCGCCCGACTGTAGCCCCTTCAACCGGTCTTCGACATTCACGAGTGCCGTTACCATCACAATCGGAATATGCTTGGTTTGCGGCATACCCTTGAGGCGGCGACAGACCTCATAGCCATCCATACCCGGCATCATGACGTCTAAGAGGATGATATCGGGCTGATGTTGCACCGCGCTCTCAATCGCACGCTCACCATTTTCTGCTGAGAAAACAGTGTAGTATTTGGCTTCTAACTTGGCCTGAAGCAAGCGCCTATTGGGTTCGATGTCATCAACAACCAGCACAGTGGCCGTCATGCGGGTGCCTCATTGGCCATCAAATCATCAACCGTCTTCAGAAAAGACCGAACCTGGATCGGTTTCGAGAGATAGCCTTCACATCCGGCTTCACGGACGAGCTCTTCATCGGTTCGCATGGCAAACGCCGTAACGGCTAGGACCGGAATTTCGGAAGTTCGCTCATCATCTTTGAGCCAACGGGTGATATCGAGACCGGATACCTCAGGCAGTTGGATGTCCATAATGATCAGATCAGGCGTCTCTTCCAGCGCGAGCCCGACGGCTTTCGCACCATCTACGCATTGCAGTGTTTCGTAGCCACTCGCTTCCAGCAAGTCGCTGAACAAGCGCATGTTCAACGCATTGTCTTCAACAATCAGGACTTTGCGAGGGGTCGTCTCTGCCATCCGCTTGATTCAGAATCACTCCGGGCCTTCATGTGCCCCGATTCTCTCTAACGTTAGTTTCGTTAACGATTCTTTTCCAATTGCACCGCGCAGCAGAACATGGCATGAACAAATATGCCCTCTATGTGCCGAGACTGCGATACCATTGTCTCTGACACCGCAGAGCAATGCCCAAAATGCTATTCTTATCGCTTGGTGTCACACCCGGATTTAGAGACGCTTTCAATCGCACACATCGACTGTGATGCATTCTTCGCAGCGGTTGAGAAGCGAGATAATCCGGAGCTGAAGAACAAACCCGTTATTGTCGGAGGCGGAAAACGAGGTGTCGTCGCCACATGCTGCTACATTGCGCGTTTGCACGGCGTTCGCTCCGCCATGCCCATGTTTAAAGCGCTGAAAGCATGTCCTGAAGCGGTGGTCGTGAGACCGAGAAGAGAAGCCTATTCCAAAGCCTCGAGACAGATTCAAGAGAAGTTCCGAACCCTAACGCCAACCGTACAAATGCTGAGCGTTGATGAGGGGTTTCTCGACCTTGCGGGTACGACGAGACTTTCTGGAGCTTTCCCCGCCATGTCTCTCAGCAAATTGGCGAGAGAGATCGAAGCTGATGTGGGTATTACGATCTCAATCGGACTGTCTGAAAACAAGTTCCTCGCAAAAACCGCGAGTGAATTAGACAAACCGAGAGGATTTGCCCTGATTTCGAAAGCTGAAGCACCGGCATTTCTGGCCGATAAGCCAGTTGGGTTCCTCCATGGCGTCGGAAAGCAACTCGCCAAAAAGCTTGAGCGGGATGGTTATCGGTCTGTCGGCGACTTGCAGACGAGTGAAGCGAGAGAGCTCATACGCCATTATGGCGAGACAGGGCTGTGGCTGCATCAACGCGCGCAAGGGATCGATAATCGTCCGGTCCGGACCGATACGATCCGCAAATCAGTCTCTGCGGAGCGAACCTTCGAAACTGACATTCGAGACAATGCCACGCTTGAGGATCGCCTCTGGCAAGTCTGCGAGGAAACCGCCATTCGTGCCAAACGCCACAATGTCGAAGGCTCGACCATCACGCTTAAGCTGAAAACGAAAGACTTTCGGACACTCACCCGATCTGTAACGCTCTCTACAGGGACGAACCTCGCCAATGCGCTGTTCAAAGTGACGAAACCGATGCTGGCGCGTGAGGCGCAAGGGGAGCGCGCTTATCGGCTCATCGGGGTTGGGCTCTCCCATTTACAAGAAGCCCGCTTCGACAATCGGGACTTGGTAGATCCAGGCGTCGAAAAGCGCGCTAAGGCAGAACGTGCGAGCGATGCCGCGCGATCTAAGTTTGGCCTCTCCTCAGTCGTGACGGGTCGCTCAATTAAACTTGCCGCAGAAAAGGCTCGCAAATCGTAATCGCACTTGCGTTTAAAGCGACTGATACGCTAGCTGATCGAAAAGGAGATTTGCCCCTATGAGCACACCAGAGAGCCGTCTCACCGACCTAGGCATCACCCTGCCCGAGCCAATGGCTGCGGTCGCGAACTATGTGCCCTATGTGATCACGGGAAATCAGCTTTTCATCTCTGGCCAAGTCAGTGTTGGGGCGGATGGCCTCGTCAAAGGTCGCCTCGGTGAAAACATGAATCTCGAAGAAGGCCAAGCCGCTGCGAGATTGTGTGCGCTCAACCTGATCGCACAATGCAAGGCGGCTGTAACGGATCTCTCGCGCATCAAGCGCGTCGTGAAACTTGGCGGCTTCGTCAATGCGCATCCAGACTTCGTTGAAATCCCACAAGTCATCAATGGGTGCTCAGATTTGATGGTGGACGTGTTTGGAGACGCTGGGCGCCACGCGCGGTCTGCGGTTTCGAGCCCTGTCTTACCACTCGGAGTCGCGGTAGAAGTAGACGGCGTGTTTGAGATTGGCTGAGCGCTTTAATCCGGGCGACTTTGCTTATGCGCATCGCGGACTGTGGACAGCCGGTGGGCTTACCGAGAACAGCTTACAGGCGTTCCTGCAGGCCGCAGAGCGAGGTTTGGGGATCGAGTTTGATGTGCGCCCATCCAGCGACGGCATCCCGATTATCTTTCACGATCCTGACCTCGGTCGAATGACTAGAGAAAGCGGTCCAACGGAGGCCCGGTCTGCCAAGGAATTGGTTGGACTAGAGCTTATCGGCGGCGGCGAGATTATTGCTCTGGAACGCTTGCTGGACGCCTGGCCGGCAAAGACGCCGCTTCTCTGCGAAATGAAAGTGGATGGGCAGACGGATCCTGTAGCGTTTTGCCAAAGCGTAGCAGCGCTCTTGTCTCAACATTCGGGTCCTGCCGCGTTGATGAGCTTCTCGACCGAGGCTGTTGCGACCATTCCAGAGCATATCATGCGAGGCCAGCTTATCGCGCCAAGCAAAGGTAACACCCAAAAATCTCTCGCAGAAACGCCGACCGTGCCAGTTGATTATCTCGCCTGCCACACGAGTGACGCAAAGGATGCTTCCCTACAGGCTGCGCGCTCTGATCTGCCGCTGATCACTTGGACCGTCAAAGATGCAGCGACGTGCGAGGACCTTTCTGCGTTCACGGACAGTCAAATCTTCGAAGGTTTCGATCCAGCGCTCGCAAAACGACACATTTCGAATACATAGAGCGGTATGGACGAAACGGTTTTCAAAGCGCGCATTATTTCTGGCCTTAACGAGATCTCGCCTGAAGCCTGGAATCGATTGGCCAATCCGCCGGCACTTCCGTTTGACCCCTTCCTAACATGGGAGTTTTTGGAGGCGCTTGAGGCCTCTGGAGCCGCGATCCCTGAAACGGGCTGGTCTCCGTGTCATGTTCTGGTCGAAGGGCCCGGTGAAGAAGTCTTGGCGGCCATGCCAATGTACGCCAAGACCAATAGCCAAGGTGAGTTTGTTTTCGATCACTCTTGGGCGGATGCGTATGAACGCGCGGGCGGAAGTTATTTCCCTAAACTGCTCAGCGCTGTGCCGTTTACGCCGGTGACGGGACGACGGTTTTTGGTCCCGCCTGGTCCAGATCAAGAGCGTTTACAGAACGCGCTCCTATCAGCGGCTATACAGATCGCGGTTCAAAACGATTTCTCGTCGCTCCACATAAATTTTATCGATCCTGACATCGCGTTGCAGATGGCTGAGACCGGCCTTCTCATCCGAACGGACCAACAATTCCATTGGAGCAATGACGGTTATCAAGATTTCGATGACTTCCTCGCCGCCCTATCCTCGGCAAAACGGAAGAACCTGAGAAAAGAACGCGCGAAAGCGCAGGCAGGCTTAACTTTCAAGCAT
>JBCBGJ010000230.1:0-4563 GCA_038526925.1 Pseudomonadota bacterium | reverse complement strand
CCCCGCATTGATCACGTCGATGGATCGCCCCGCAGACTTCAGAAGCCGTTCCACTTCTGCCGGGAGTGCCTCTGAGCGCGGCAATCCAAATCCTGCTGTCAAACTATCGCCGAGCATCACGATTTTGAATGCGTCTGACTCTTGTTCCACTTGCGGAGCAGTAATCGCAGGGGACGTTTCAACCGAAGCCACAACAGGCGCCATGGCCTCAGCGCCATCATTGGGCGCCGGTTCGGAGCCGTTGCACGCCGATAAGACAATAAGTGCGAATGCGACGACAAGTTTATGCAGATTGGATCTCAATGCAGACTCCTTCAGCTAGGTGATCGACATGCGGCGGAATAATCCTACCTAAGACCCTACATGACACATCCCCTCACCATGACAAATGTCGGCCTGACGCTCTCTTCGACATCCGGGCCCGTCGAAATCCTTCGCGGTGTGGACTTTTCATGTGCCGCCGGTGAATCTGTGGCCATCATCGGCCCGTCCGGGTCTGGAAAGTCTTCCCTTATTTCCATTGGCGCGGGACTGGAGCGTGCCACGTCCGGAGACGTTGAATTGCTCGGACAGACCCTTGCCGGACTCAATGAAGATGCGCTCGCCAGACTGAGGCGAGGGCGTGTAAGCATGGTGTTTCAGTCCTTCCACTTGCTTCCAACAATGACCGCATTGGACAATGTGCGCGCCGCGCTCGAAATCGCCGCAATGGATGATGCGCTCGATCGCGCGAAAGAGGCGCTCCAATCAGTAGAACTTTCGGATCGACTTGAGCATTATCCCGGTCAAATGTCGGGCGGCGAACGCCAACGTGTCGCGGTGGCGCGGGCGCTGGCCTGTGACCCTGAACTTGTGTTCGCCGATGAGCCCACGGGCAATCTTGATAGCAAGACGGGAGCCGCGGTCGCAGATCTTCTCTTCAAGATCGCCAGCGACAGAGGCGCAACACTCGCGATTGTCACGCATGATGAAGGTCTGGCCTCGCGTGCGGATCGCACCGTAAGAATGCTTGACGGCCAGCTGTATGAATAGATTGGCGTGGATTATTGCGAGCCGTGAACTTGCGGGTGGGGTGCGTGGCTTCATGATCTATCTCGCCTGCATCGCGCTTGGGGTCTTTGCGATTGCGGCAGCCGGATCCGTTACGGAAGGCTTCAGCCGCGGCCTTGCATCCGAAGCACGAACCCTGCTCGGCGGCGATGCTATGTTTACGGCTTCACAACGCCGAGCCACGCCTGATGAACAGGCTTGGATGGAGGCGCGCGGCCGGGTTTCAGAACGCATAAGCCTAAATGTGATGGGACAGGCCGCCGACATTCGCCAGCAGGTCGATATACGCGGTGTCGATGAACGACACCCACTGCTCGGTGAAGATGTGGTCTTTGGCGCAACGGACCTCGATGCAGCACTCGCGTTCAAGGACGGGACATGGGGTGTGGCAGTGACGCCCTCTCTGCTTGAAACCTTTGAGCTTGAAATAGGGGACGACATCCAGCTTGGTAATATCGCAGCAACGATCCGCGCGCGACTGGATGCCGAAGCGGATGGAATTGGCACCCCCGGTGTCTTTGGCCCTGAGGCGACAATTGATCTCGCAGCTCTCGAAGAAGCCGAACGCCTTACGAATGGTCAGCTTTTTCGCTCTCGATATCTGATGATCTTGCCCAATGGGGACACCGGTGAAGGCATCTCTCAAGCTGCGGAAGCGGAATGGGGCAATGGCGGCTTGAGATATCGCGGTCCGGAAGATGCCGTGGATGGGTTGCAGCGCCTTCTGGAGATGCTGAACACTTTTCTATCCGTCATCGGCATCGCGGCGTTGATCGCGGGAGGTGTTGGAATTGCCCAAGCCTGCACGGCATTTCTTCAAAGCCGCGTTCATTCGATTGCCGCTTTCAAAGCGCTCGGCGCGGAAACGCAGACCATTCGAATGGCCTATTTGCTTCAGCTTGGCGCGTTGGCCGTGTTGGGAGCTCTGATTGGCGTCGTGCTCGGGGCAGCGATGCCCTTTATGATCGCGCTCTTTCTTGGCGATCGAATTCCCTTGCCATCAGTGCTTGCCATCTATCCTGAACCGCTTTTGCGCGGGGCGCTTCTCGGCATCCTGGCTGCGGCTATGTTTGCGCTGCCACCCTTAGGGCGCGCGCGTGCAACACGGCCAGCAGCCTTGTTTCGAACGCTTGGTGTCGGGGATCAGGAATCTGTGCCGTGGATAGAGCGCGTTGGGTCTATCCTGGCAGCGTTCGCTTTGGTCACGGTCGCCATCGTGACAAGCACAACACCGTTGATTACGGGGCTGCTACTGGCGGGATCAGGTGCGGCATGGTTGCTGTTTCTCGGAACCGCATCGGTCATTCGATGGAGTGCGCGTCGAGCACTCCCAGCGTCGCAGGGTTTCGGGCGCCTGATCTTATCCAATCTCGGCGGCCCCGGATCGCTCGCGCCTAAAGTTGCGCCGGCGCTTGGATTAGGGCTCGCGCTGCTCGTTTTTGTCGTAGTGATCCAAGCCAATATTGTCAGGCAGGTCAAAGAAACGGCCGCAGCGAACCTACCCGCTCTGTTCATCACGCAAATTCCGCAAGCCCAAGTGACGCAATTTGATGATCTTATCGCAGCAGAAGGTGTGGACGTCACCGATCCAGAGGCGTTCCGGCGCACGCCGCTAATCATTGGTCGCGTTATCTCTCTGAAAGGCGCGCCGCTGGAGGAAGACTCTGTGGCGGAGTCCGAGCGCTGGGTTGTGGATGGTGAAATTGGTATGCCGTATATCGTTCGCCAACCGCCCGAAGTTGAGATCGTCGAGGGCGAATGGTGGCCTGAAAATTATGATGGTCCACTTCTCGTCTCTATCGAAGCGGACGCGGCCCGTGGCTTAGGGTTGGGCATTGGGGATATGATCGGCTTCAGGGTCTTTGGACGAGAGGTTGAGGCGCGCGTCTCTTCATTACGCAATGTCGATTGGGGGAGTTTCGGTGCGAATACAGCGTTCATTCTATCGCCCGGAACGCTTGAAGCTGCTCAACCCCTGCATATCGCCATTGTGCAGGTAGAGCCGGGAGGTGAGGCCGCGATTATTGAGGGGCTTGCCGATGACTTTCCGAATGTTGTCGTCTTCGAAACCCGCGAAGCGCTCGCCACGGCGGGACGGCTCCTCGGAAACATTTCGATCGCTATCAACGCTGCAGCGAGTATCGTTCTTGTGGCGGGCTTGCTCGTTCTGTTTGGGGCGTTTGCCTCGATGGCGCGGGAGCGACGGAATGAAGCCGCTTTGCTCAAGACGTTCGGTGCTAGTCGTCCTCAAGTGTTCGGATTGTATGCGTCAGAGTTTGGAATATCCGGCGCAGTAGCTGGCCTTATTGGAGCTGTCATTGGGACAGCTGCAGCCTGGCCCGTTGTCAGGCTACAATTTGAAGCCGAATGGACGGTGCCGTGGCCGGAGTTAGCGGCCATTCTCTCAATTGCCATTCTGGTGTCAGCGGCCGGCGGCTTGGTTGTCGGAAACCGAACCTTAGCGCACCCACCAATGCGTGTTTTGCGATCCATCTAGAACCCCGACCGGGTCGGCTTAGCTGCCTCGATACGTTGAGTATCCATAGGGAGATAGAAGCAGGGGCACGTGATAGTGTCTGGTGCTATCTTGAATGTGGAAGACCACTGGGATGGTGGAGTAAAACGTATCCGTCGACTGACCGGAAAAATAATCCGCCACATCAAAACTTAGCTGGTACTGACCAGGGGTTAGTTCAGCGTCTGTGAAAAAGTCTGCGTAGCGTCCATCTGAATCGGTAAACCCGCTACCCAGAACCATCCCGTCTTTTGAGAGCGAGACTGGAATGCCCGCTGCGGGTGTCCCACTGCTAAGATCAAGGACATGCGTAGATAGGGCCATTAGGATGCAACCTCTCGGTCTCTCGCAGGGGTCCATTCGCTGACAAACTCAACTTCGTCATAGTCGAGATAGCGTTGCACCCAATCATTTTTGTCTTCCAAGAACAGTTCGCTCGCGATGGATTGTGCGAGGCGTGGAATGGCGTAGCCAAGTCCTGTTAGAGCGGCCGCCGACAAACCCATGCTGACCAGCGCCGAGTAATTGAACGCATAAAGTCCTTTAATTTCGGGCGCGTCCTCCGGATGGATTGAGGTGAATTCAAACCCTGGTGACAAATAGGGGTGATCATCGAGCACAGGACTTTTCTGGTCCTCTGGCGCCGCATACACATCGCGCCAGCGGGCTATTTTATCTGCGACATTAGCTAGCTCAGGCCGCAAATCGTGGTCAGTAACGAGCCCGGTGGAGAGGACCAGATAGTCGAACACAAAAGTTCCCTTCGGCGTCGTCACTTCGACGCCGCGATCAGTTTCTCTAACACTGTCCCAAGGCGCGCCCAGGTGGAGTGTGAAGTTTGGCCAAGCTGCGGAGCGCGAGAAAGTATCATTGGTTGGCGGTTGCGCACGTTTGATGAAGGATGAAATGACCTGATATTTTAGCGGGTCGTCTAAGTCGCAAAACCGAGGGACGACACCCGTCTGTTCCATAAAGCGGATCGGATTGACGCGCGGAAT
>JBCBGJ010000229.1:0-4576 GCA_038526925.1 Pseudomonadota bacterium | reverse complement strand
GGCGATTATCGACGATGATATCAGTCTGAGACAGGCCTTGAGCCAAGATTGCGAGCACGGTTAGACCGCCCACAATAATCAGCACAGATCGCAGAACGCGATTGAAGAGATAGCGCTGGACTTGGTTCATTGGTGTTTTTTGTTTGTTTTCCTGTCTGTTTTTCCTGACTAGCGAGTTGCACGCGGCGCGTCGATGCTTACTTTGCGCCTCAAACGGAGTTGTTGCATGAAAATTACATTCACAGATGCCGCAAAAGGCGACATCCACGGATTCCTCGTCGATCAGGGCGGAAAATTGCCGAAAGCTGCAGAAGCGCTAGACGCCGAATCCGGCGGCCTGATTACAGAAGCGCTGAAGTCAGGACGCTTTGAGGGCAAAACCGGACAGCAGGCTTTTGTGGTACTTCCAAAAGGCAGTGCAGCGAAACGCGCGCTGCTCGTTGGCGGCGGCAAAGCGAAAGACCGCTCAGACCGCTGTCTCGAACGCATTGGTGGTCTGGTCTACAAGGCGCAGGCCAATAGCGGGTTCAAAACGCTTTCACTCGTGGTCGATGATGCCGACGCGGGCGCGCGGATCGCTCTGGGCGCGAAACTCGCAGCCTATCGCTTTGATGATTACCGCACCAAATTGAAAGAGGAAGACAAACCTACGCTGTCGACGCTTTCAGTTGTGACGGGAGATACTAAGGCGGCGAAGGCGGCCTTCAAACCTTTGGATGCCGGCGCGGATGGAACCTACCTCGCGCGCGATCTCGTCAATTTGCCGCCGAATGATTTGTATCCGGGCAGCTATGCCAAAAAAATCGAAGAGCTCGCTGAGCACGGCCTGGAAATCGAGATCCTCGGCGAGAAGGAACTCGCGAAACTTGGCATGAACTCGATGCTTGGTGTGGGGCAGGGCAGCGTTAAAGAATCGAAGCTCGGCATAATGAAATGGATGGGCGGCAAAGCAGGCGAAGCACCGGTCGCACTTGTTGGTAAAGGCGTTTGTTTCGACACGGGTGGCATTTCTCTGAAGCCCGGCGCGGGTATGGAAGATATGCGCGGCGATATGGGCGGTTCCGCTGCTGTCGTGGGTACAATGCTGGCGCTCGCAAAGCGCAAAGCCAAGGCGAACGTTGTTGGTCTCGTGGGACTTGTCGAAAACATGCCTGATGGCGACGCGATTCGTCCTGGCGACATTCTAAAATCGGCGTCCGGTCAAACGATTGAAGTCCAGAACACCGATGCGGAAGGTCGTTTGGTTCTATGCGATGTGCTTTGGTACACGCAGGAGCACTATAAGCCGTCTACAATCGTCGACCTCGCGACCCTTACTGGCGCGATCGTCATTGGCCTGGGACATCACCATGCGGGCATGTTCACAAACAATGATGATTTGGCAGATCAGCTGACCAGCGCGGGCCTCGCCGAAGGTGAGCGTGTGTGGCGGATGCCGCTCGGGCCGGAGTACGATAAGCAGCTCAAGTCCAAATTCGCGGATATGCGCAATATTGGCGGACGCGCTGCAGGTTCGATCACGGCAGCGCAATTCCTTCAGCGTTTCGTCAATGAAGGGCAGACCTGGGCGCACCTGGATATTGCCGGGGTCGCATGGGTCGAAGGCGAAAAAGCCCCAACCGATCCAAGTTGGGCCAGCGGCTTTGGGCCGCGTCTTCTCGATCGCTGGATCGC
The DNA here is from genome assembly GCA_038526925.1 of Pseudomonadota bacterium. Taxonomy (GTDB): domain Bacteria; phylum Pseudomonadota; class Alphaproteobacteria; order Caulobacterales; family Hyphomonadaceae; genus Henriciella. Next base: position 2,902 of record JBCBGJ010000229.1, on the reverse strand, counting down.
AGACAATCACGAAGGATAGACTATGAGCGAGGCCTCAAAGCCCGAATGGTGGTTTTACCATCTCCAGCACACAACGTTGGAACGGGCTGTGGGGCCTTTGCTCGAAAAGTGTTTGGAACGCGACTGGCGCGTACTTGCAGTCAGTCCGGAAGCGTCGCGCCGCGCCGCATTAGATGAAGCTCTTTGGACGTATGATGATCAAAGCTTCCTCCCTCACGGACAGGCGGAAGCAGAAGGTCTAACCTCCGCCGAACAGCCGGTCCTGATCGCAAAAGATACAGACAACCAGAACAGTGCTGCCGTGGCTTTGCTCATGGATGGCGTCGACCTATCGGTTGATGCCAGTTTTGAACGTTGCATGGTGATGTTTGATGATGGCGACAGCGCAACGCGCCAAAAGGCGCGAGAACAGTTTAAAGCGGCAAAAGATGCCGGATTGGTTGCGCGCTATTTCCAGCAAAGTGGCCGCGGATGGAAGGAAGCCGGGAAGTAATGGAACTCCTCCTTGGAAATTTGAATTATTCTTCCTGGTCAATTCGAGCCGCTCTGGTCGCGCGCGGTAGTGGATTGGACATCCCGGAACGCATCGTGCCTTTGGGATTTGACGAAACAAAGAAATTCCTAATGGAAGAGACCGGGCTCCATACAGTTCCCGTCCTTCGGACGAATAGATTGATAATTCGCGACAGTCTTGCGATTACCGAATGGCTCGCCGAGAAGGCAGCGCCTGGAAAGGTTTGGCCGGAAGATGCGAATAAGCGCGCAGTTGCGCGATCTGTTTGCGCCGAAATGCACTCAGGGTTCTTCGGGCTACGTAGCCAGATGCCGGTCAACATTAGAGAAACGTCTCCGACACCCCCTATAGAAGGCGATCTCGCGACGGATATAGATCGTGTGAAAACGATATGGAGCCGTCTCCGTTCCGAATTTCAGGATGACGGTGATTTTCTACTCGGTTCGTGGAGCGCCGCCGACGCTTTCTATGCCCCCGTGGTGACGCGCTTTCGAACATATGGCTATGCGCTAAGCGGAGCATTGGCGGCGTATTCGGATGCGGTCTGGGAGCACGACTTGCTCAAAACTCTTCGCGAGCAGGCCGAAGAAGAGCCCTGGGAAATCGAAATGGGTCATCTGGGGCCAATACGGGCCTGGGTGCGCGAGTAAGTTAGTGCTTTTCGCCAGCCGGTTTGGTGATGAGCGTTATGACGAACACGATCAGCGTCAGAATGCCGTAGCTGCCAAGCACTTTAAACGTGTGCGCAGGAAGCACGCCTGTCCACAGGAAGTACAGCCCGTATCCAGCGGAGATGAGAACCGCCATTGCAAGCATCATTCGTAGCGTTCCGGCCATAGTTACGCCTCCTAGCATTTCCTTTTGTACTACCAGAATTACACTCAGTTATGAAGAATTCGTGGCATCCTGCGTCCAGCGGTTGCCGGGGCCACTTTGCGTCGCTATAGGCGCGCCAAACCTAGAAACACTGATAACAGGAGCCCGGCATGGCTGGCACTCGCACATTTTCGATCATCAAGCCTGACGCAACAGCGCGCAATATCACTGGAGCGATCAATAAAGTGATCGAAGAAGGTGGCCTGCGGATTATTGCTCAGCGCCGCATTCATATGAGCCAAGCACAAGCAGAGCGGTTCTACGAGGTCCACAAAGAGCGTCCATTCTTTGGTGAACTGGTAGAGTTCATGACCTCAGCGCCTGTTGTCGTTCAAGTTCTAGAAGGCGAAAACGCTGTTGCGCGCTACCGTGAAGTGATGGGTGCAACGAACCCAGCAGAAGCCGCCGATGGCACAATTCGCAAGCTTTTCGCTAAATCTATCGGCGAGAACTCTGCCCACGGCTCAGACAGCGACGAAAACGCTGCGCTTGAGATCGGCCAGTTCTTTAGCGAAGCCGACATCGTCGGATAGTTTCTGGCGACAGATATGTTTTAGGAAGCGGGCCGCATGACAGTGTGGCCTGCTTTTTTTATGGCTCGCGCTCGAGGATTTGCGCTGCTGCAAGCTTCGCGGCCTTCGGATAGAGTTCGTGCTCCGCCGGCAGAACCCGCTCTGCCAAAGTCTCGGCGGTATCATTTGCCAGGATAGGAACGCGAGCCTGGGCAATTACAGCGCCTTCATCGACCCCTTCGGTCACCCAGTGAACGGAGCAGCCTGCCTGGCTGTCACCAGCGTCAATGGCACGCTGATGCGTGTTCAGCCCTGGATACCTGGGCAAAAGTGAGGGGTGAATATTGATCATGCGTCCGGCCCATTGGTTCACAAACCAAGGGGTCAGGATCCGCATAAAGCCAGCCAGGATCACCATCTCAATCCCGTGCTTCATAAGGATGTCTTGCATGGACCGTTCAAACGCTTCGCGATCTTTACCGAAAGGTTTGTGATCAATGGCGATGGCCTCAGCGCCGGCCTCCTTGGCATACACCAAGCCCGCAGCATCGGGTCGATTGGAGAGAACCAGAACCGGATCAACCGGATAGTCGGGCGCCGCAGCGGCCTGGAGGATCGCTGACATGTTGCTACCGCGTCCAGAGATCAGAATTGCAGCTCTTAAGCGCGTCACGCGTCTACCAAATCACCGAGAACGACCGCTAGTTCGCCCATCGCCTGTAGCTCGGCGAGAACGGCGTCCACATTACCTGGCGATACAGCGAGGATCATGCCGATGCCCATATTGAATGTGCGATGCATTTCGTCGTCGGTTGTTTTGCCAACGTCTTGAAGCCAATCAAAAACGGCAGGTGCTTGCCAGGTCGTGCGATCCACGCGGGGGATCAGCGTATCCGGGCACATGCGCGGTGTGTTCTCTGTTACACCGCCACCAGTAATGTGCGCGAGGCCGTGGACGAGGTCTTTTTTAAGCAGCGGTAGTACGTGCTTCGAATAGAGC
>JBCBGJ010000228.1:0-4606 GCA_038526925.1 Pseudomonadota bacterium | reverse complement strand
CCTGCCAATCAGTCGATCTCCGAAGCCGTCGCGTCTGATTTCAAGGACCGCTACCCCGACATGCCGGATCACGTCGCCCGAGGCCTGGGTGACACCTACGAGACCAGCTTCCGTTTGAACAACGAGCAAGAGTTGCGGGAGGCAGAGATTGAGGCTGCTGAAACCTCGACAACCCGTGAGCAGGCGTTTGAAGCTGACAATCTGGGCAATGGGATCGTGCAGGCGGAGGCCGATGGGATATCAGCCGCAGAGCGTCGCGAGCTGGTGTCTGGGATTGTGACGAATGTTCGGGAAGGCGCAAACGACGATGATCGGACTTATGGCGATGATCGGTTTGAGCAACTTGTGATCGAGCGCGACCGGCTTGAAGCCCAATGGGGAAGTGTTCAACGTCGCGTGGCCCTTGCGACCGAGTTTTCCGCATTATCCGCCGCCCGACAGAGCGGCCAGCTTACTGCCGATGAGACGCAGCGCGCGGATGTGTTGTTGCGTGACACAGCGGATCGCTATGGCATCCAGATGCGTGACGGGTTGGTTCGTGAGGACACCCGTGAATTCCAAGACTGGCAAACGAATGACCCAGAGGGTGAACGTGCAATGGCTGATCGGTTTGAGACCGACCGGTTGGAGCGGTTCGATGCAGACATGACCCGTGTTCAGGGTGGCGTCACGGCGGAGCGTGACTTGCGAGCGATGGAGATTGATCAAACCAGCTTGGATCGGATGAGTTCGCGGGTGCGTGACGAAATCATGTCCGAGAACGCCGACACGCAGAGTTTCGATCAACGGTATGAGCGGGCCGAAGCTATGGCTGCGAGCGGAACCATCGAGCAAACCTCACGCGCCCGCATTCTGCAAGAGCGTGAGGAATACCTCAGTCAAAGACCGGAGCTGGCAGCGGAACGAGTTCTTCCATATTCCGACGTTCCGTTTGGCGCGAAGATCGAGGACCGCGAGCGTGTCGATCAGATCAGCCGCGAAGTGGACAGGGTTATGGCTGATCGTGACAACCGTGGAGACGTTTCAACAGCCGTCGCTGATGACTTCCGTGCCCGCTACCCCGACATGCCGGACCATTTGGCCCGTGGCCTTGGCCGGACGTATGAAGTCGCGAGTGAGGCAAGGGATAGAGAGGCGATCCGTGAGTTCGCGGATACGCGCATCGAAAACGATGAAATCTGGCGCGTGGTTGAACATGAGAGGTCTGACGATGTGTCGCCGTCGTTGGCAACGGACGAACAGCGTCTCAGCTACCGTGAGCAGATCGAGCAAGAGCTTGATGACGAGCAGATCGAGCGCTTGCGTGACGGTGACAGCGACGCCTTGGAGAATGTGTCTGACGACAGGCTAGATAGGCTCTACGCGGCGAAAGCCTATCTTCAATCAGACGCTGCAACGGCGAATTCGGAAGCCTATCGAGAGGTCGTACAGGAGATTGCGGAAGAGCAATACGAATTGCAGAAGGACCGGTTGGTCGACTCCGAGCGCGAAGGAGGGCCAGTCCATGGGTAAGGGTCGCATCGCATTTGGAGTGTTTCTTCTCACGTTGGTGGCTATCGCCATTGGCTACGTCGTGTCATCGGCCGTTCTGACCTTCAAGGATTTGGGTTTTCAGGCAGATATCGACTTTTTCTATCTGGCCGAGAATTATTTCTATTTGAAGGACTATCGGCCTGACGACTTCCGCCTTGTGAACCTGATCATGGCCGGGTTTGGCATCGCTGGCCTTTTGATGAGCATTGCTGTGTCGGGATCGGCCCTGACGAAGTTCGGCCTTACGCATTGGCAGAAAAGCGGCGAGCTGTCGAAGAACGGTTTCTACGGCAAGCCGGGCACAGGCTTTATCCTCGGCAAGATGTCGAAGCCGAAGCGCAAGGGCAAATACCTTGTGGCCAAGAAGTTCCCGCACGCTCTGATCGTTGCGCCCACGGGCCGAGGTAAGACCACGGGTTTCGTGATCCCGAACCTTCTCGCATGGGAAGGTTCTGCCGTTGTGCTGGACGTGAAGGGCGAGAACTTCAAGGCAACGGCGCGGCATCGGCGCAGGAAGGGCGACAAGATTTTCCGCTTCGCGCCTACCGACTTCGAGGACCGTAGGACACATCGCTACAATCCTCTGTTGCGCATCTGCGAGCTGAAGGACGCGGCACAGCAACAGATGGAGTTGCAGCTACTCGCCTCGCTCTTTTTGCAGAATGAGAATGAGCGTGTTCAGGGGCTCTTGAAAGGTGGTATCGACCTGTTCGTTGCCGCTGGTCTGCTGGCTTTCCAGCGCGGCAAGCCGACGCTTGGCGAAATCTACCGCATCGCGGCATCGGGCGGGAACAAGCAGAAGGAATACATGGCGCGTGGTGTGGAAGTTCAGAACGAGGCCGCAAAGCTGATTTTCACGCGGCTGGCATCGACCAACAACGAAACGCTGACATCCTATGTGTCCCTCTTGATGACATCGGGTTTGGACCAGTGGCAAAACCCGGCCATCGACGCGGCGACGCAGGTGTCAGACTTCGATTTTCGGAAAATCCGTAAGGAGCCATTCAGTGTCTATCTGATCGTGCAGCCGCTCATGGTTGAACCAATGGCACCGCTGATCCGACTGTTCTTTTCTGATCTTCTGGCGTCGATGCAGGACAAAGAGCCAGGGCGGGACGAGCCATGGCCGGTGATGATTATGCTCGATGAGTTCAATCGCCTTGGGAAAATGCCCATCATCATTGGCGTATCTCGTTCTTTGCTCTTTGAACTCGGCGACCCTACCGCTGCACCAAACATCGGTGCACTTATACCTTTCTTCATGATGGTCATGATGGCAAAGGGCTTCATTCTGGCAACACCGTTTATCGTTCGTGCGATATCTGGGAACATCATGATGCCAGCAATGAGCGCAGGGATTGGCGGCGGATACGCATTTGGTAGGGCGGCGTTTGGCGCAGAACAAGCGCGTAACCGTTATCTCATGGGCAATGCAACAGGTGCCGAGTATGCGGGTCTACGGACAAGGTCAATGATGGGCTTAGGGACAATGCCCGAACGCCGACAGAATGCACCTCAGCAACCAGTCCCCGCCAATAACCAACCACAACCCAACCCGAACGCCGGTCAGGCCCCGAACTATCAGGCACAGATGGATCGCAATAAGCGTCTAGGTCGATAGCCTGACAATCAACATTAGACGGCCCGCCACGCGGGCCGTCTATGCCTATGGAGCCGCAACCCATGCACCAGATCGTCGTTGATCAAAACCTTATAATGCTCGATGGAAAGCCCTTAGCCCTCGTAACACGATCCGGCTTGGCTCAGTGGGAACAGGATGGCATCAACTTCACGAGCCGCTATGATCAGATCATTGACGAAGGCGACTACTATGGAAAATTTCGCTGCCTTTATGAAAGGGAGGGAACGCCCGAAATCTTTGTGTTAGTTGAATCGCCTTCCTCTCCCGAAGGTTTCAGCGTGATCCTAGTCGATCACCCGCCTCGAACACTGCACTAGTCCGCCCTGCCCTACTCACGAACGCCTCCTTCACCATCGGAATCAATGTCGCGTTCCTCATTGAACTCACGCCGCTCTCGCAAGTCATCTTCGGTCATCCGACCAAGCGAAGGGCGTTGATCGTTCATGCTTTGACGGCGCTGCCTTCATCGCGATACCCCAACTTCTCGGTGCCCTGGGCCGTCACACGCTCCCATTCACCGTCTTCGCCCCGCTGGATAAGCGCGTGACCATTCTCAAGGTCTTTTGCAAACTGACGCTCTTGCTCTGCCGCGAAAGGCGGGATCGGATTGAACTGGCCGTCCGTTTCCTCAACGGCTGGCATACTGTCTTTCAACTGCTCCAGCCCGTCGATTGTCCCGCTCAACTCTGCAACATCAGCCTCGGTCGGCGCTGCAAGGCTCATCTCGGCCTGCGTGGCGAGGTCCATTTCGATCTGACGTTGCTGATCGGCATCCACGGCCATCACCGTCTTGGCACGTTTTCGCATCGGCGTGCGGATCGTGGGCCTGCTCGTGTCTTCAAGCGCCGCCCGCTGGATGGACTCGCGCTTTGGTGCAACACGATCCACCGGCTCAATCGGCAACTTGCCCTGCTCGGGCGGTTGTGTCGGCGTCGCCGCTGGAGATGTGGCCGGCGCAACCTTTGTAGGTTTTGCTTCTGGCTCGGGTGCCGGCATTTCAACCGCGGCCTCGACTTTCGCATCTTCCTGCTCGGCTTCTTCCTCAACCGCACCAACCGAAGTGGAAACCTTCTTCTCTGGGAAAGGAAGATCCCCGGTCTGCGCCGCGTGGATGCCCTTGAAATAGGGATCGTCGAAATACTCGATGCGTTTTGCTCGGATGGGCATTTGCGCGTCGATCACCATAACGATTTCTTCAAGCGGCAAGCGCCTGGCTTCGTCCTCCGGAAGCAATGAAACTTCCTCCGTCCTCACCGACTGGCTGCGACCTTCGAACGGGTTCTTGCCGATCGCGCGTGACCGCGTGACCACCTTCTTGGTCGTCTTGCCGACTGCCTTGCTCAATTCCTCGACGGTCTTCTCGTCCGAAGGCGTGAGGTAGAGCTTCACCCCGGCATTCCCCTGCAACGCGCGGCGGGTGTTCTCACCGTA
>JBCBGJ010000227.1:0-4614 GCA_038526925.1 Pseudomonadota bacterium | reverse complement strand
GGACAAATTCCCAACCGGCTCCACTGCTCCAGCAGCAGCGCAACCTATCCAATCCAATAAATGTAAGCGCGCCCGGGCCTGCGCTCGATCATCCACAGCCCGCGACAGGATCTCGGAAAGCTCTGTCAGGATTGGAGTTTTGGAAATTTGTCCGGACATATTCTGGTGCTTACACAAAGAATGTGGTTGAGTGAACCCGAAACTTACGCCACCGGTCAAAAAATGAGCTCAACGACTCTCGAATCTGCCTTCGCATCGCTCCGGAAATCGCTACCGGCCGATGCTCGCCTCTATGTAGCGGGCTGCAGCGGCGAGCCGCTTCCGCTGGTCGAGACGCTAAAAGCCGCGCCAAATCTCGCGGCCGGTCTGACCTTTCTTGGAATATGGATCCCAGGCGTCAATCAAACCGACTGGGCGGGCCTGCACCCCACTTCCAAGGCCGAGAGCATCTTTATCTCACCTGCGCTGCGGTCAAGTTTCGAAGCCGGGCGTACGCACTTTCATCCTTTAAGCTATACCCAAAGCACAGCCTGGCTATCGCGAACAAAACTCGATGCCGGCGTCGTAATGATCAGCCCACCTGACGCAGATGGGATGGTGTCGCTTGGCGTCTCTGCAGACTTCTCACCCATCATAATAGAACGGCAAGATGTTCGCCTGCTCGGCATTATCAATCACAGCCTAACAGCCCCTGCGAACGGACCGAAATTTCCGATCGAACGCTTTGAAGCGATCGTTGAAACGGATTGTCCGCTGGCGAGCGTTTCTGAAAACGACCTGCCTGAAACCTTTGCTCAGATCGGTGCGCATATCGCGGCGCTTTGCAACGACGGCGACGCGCTTCAGTTCGGACTTGGTAATGTTCAGCAAGCGGTCTTGAAGGCGCTTCATAATCACCGAGATCTAAAAATTCACGCTGGAATGATCTCAACACCGCTTACATATCTGATTGAGCAAGGTGCGATTGCAGACGGCCTCGGGGCCGTAACCACAGGGGTCGCGATTGGAACGCCCGAGTTCTATGAGCGCGCGGCTGTTGAAGAGCGAATACGCTATGCACCGGTAAGCTATACGCACGCTATCTCAACGCTCTCGCAGCTCCCGAACTTCAAAGCGATCAATTCCTGCATTGAAATCGATTTGTTTGGTCAGGCCAATGCCGAGTTTATCAATGGACGCCAGATTTCAGGCACGGGTGGCCTTGTCGATTTCCTCCGAGGCGCCGCAGCATCGCCTACAGGGCGCGGGATATTGGCACTAACTTCCACGGCAAAAAAAGGAACGATCAGTCGGATTGTTCCAAGACTGCCAAGAAACGCGACCTCGATTTCGCGTGCCGATGTAGACACAGTCGTAACCGAACATGGCGTTGCCGAGCTTAAACACAAATCCATCGACGCGCGCGCCGAAGCCTTGATCACGATTGCTGATCCGAGCTATCGCGATCAACTCTATTCCGATTGGCGTGAGATCAGAAAGAGCCTCTAGTATGCCGCAGACCAAACCAAGATATCGACAGCTCGCGGACCAATTCCGCGGCGAGATCACAAGCGGCAAATATAAGCCAGGTGATGCGCTCCCAACGGAAATGGAAATCTGTGACACGCACAAAGTATCTCGTCACACCGCGCGCGACGCGTTGCGCATTCTGACAGATGATGGCCTCATCGAGCGACGTCGGGGCGCTGGCACAGTTGTCGCTGCGCGCGGGGCACCCGCCTTTGCGCAGCCGATCGGCGACTTTGACTCCATCCTGCAATATGCGCGAGATTCACATTTCGAAATCACGACGGCGCAAGACGCCAATCAGGAGACGCTCGACCGCCTCGGCCTGACTGGAGACTATGTTCAGCTTATCGGCTTTCGGCGGGTCGCTGACGAGGCGCCGCAAGCGATTACGGCGGTTTACATCCGAGCTGACTTATCACCGCCGACAGATACGATCTCAGCGCTCCCGGGATCTATCTCTGAATGGATCGAGGAAACGCACGGCGTTGGCGTCGAGCGTGTCGTGCAGCGCATGGAAGCTGTTGCGCTGAACAAGAGCCAGGCCGATCGATTGAACGTTTCAAATGGTTATCCGGCACTTAGAACTGTGCGGCGTTACCGTGATGCGCGCGGTGAGATTATATTGCTCTCAGAAAGCCTGCACCCCGCGGGAAGGTTCGCCTACGAAATGCGCCTCGATCGTACAAATGGCTAGCTGACACGGACTTCATCGCAGAGGGTTCGGCGATAAAGCTGACCATCTTTAAACCAGTGCCAGGTTCGAGCCCGGTTTTGACCGCCCTCGCCCATGATGATTACTTCAACGAAGTGCGCACCCGGCTCATCTTTTCGCTGCAGGTTCAGTAAGACAACGCCGTCTTCTGTTTCCCAACTTTTTCCAATGAAGGTTGGTGTATCGAACCAGAGATGATCGCCGCGATCAACGCCGTCAAACCCGGCATTCGTTACGCTGCCATCTGGATGTGTGAGTTTGATCGTCTGGCGATAGAACACATCCGTTCCTGGGAACTCACAGACGACGTGAGACTTGATCAGCTCTTCTTCCTGAGCCTCAAGATCAATGTGCCTGTATGTGCCCTCCCAGACGCCAAGATGCGCGCGATGGGCTGGAAACTTGAGCTCACTCATATAACACCTTTTGACTTCAGATCGCTGGCCGCTTCCGGGCTCAGACCAGCTTCTTGCGCAAGCGCTTCGCTATGCTCACCGAACTCTGGAACCTTCGGGTTAGGTTGTGGCGGCTCTTTCATAAACTTGATTGGCGGACCGACATGCCGGTTTCCGTTCTCATCCTGAAAGATCATGCCTCGCTCCGCTGTGTAGGGGTCTTCGAAAGCATCTTTCAAATCCCGAACCCAAGACCAGGCGCAATCAATCGGCTCTAGAAACGCTTTCCATTCAGCCAGCGTTTTCGTTTTGAAGGTCTCAGTGAAGTATGCGCATAAATCGGCTTGCCCAGGCCCGGGCGGGACCTTTGCGATTTCGATGAGGTCTGGTCGTCCCAGCGCCGTAAGAAGATTGGTCGCGAACTTTATCTCAGGACCAGCGAAGGCCAGGAATTCCCCATCCGACGTTTCATAAAGATTCGTAAGCGCCGACCCGCCGAAACTGCGCATCTCTTTTGGACGCGGCGGACGGCTTTCGCCAAATGTCGGACCAAGGACATTCGGCGTCCACGCAATCGCGGCGTCATACATGGCGAGATCGATATAGTCCCCCTCGCCTGTCGTTTCGCGTCGGAACAGAGCCATTAGGATCGCAGACAAGGCCATCAAGGAGGCGCTCGCATCGGCGAAGGGAACATTCGGCAAAGTTGGTTGATGATCGGTCTTGCCCCGATTTAGATCGATCAGCCCTGCAAGTGCTTGAACAGCGACATCATGAGCCGGTTTCTTTGCGAGGGATGAGTCCTGGCCGAACGCCGAAATCGAGCAATAGACGATCTTGGGGTTACGCGCCGAGACGGCGTCATAGTCGACGCCCAAACGCGTCACTACCCCTGGTCGAAACGCCTCGACCATAACGTCCGCGGTCTCTGCGAGTTTTAAGAGCAGCTCACGTCCGTCTGGGTCTTTCAAGTTCACTTTCAGGCTAAGCTTGCCGCGCGCGATATTCCGAAACCAGACGCTCGTGCCGTCTTCAGTCGTTTCCCCGATAATCCGCGTCGGCTCACCCGTTCCATTGGCGGGTTCCACCATAATGACATCGGCGCCATGGTCGGCCATCATCATCGTCATATGCGGTCCAGGAAGAAAGGCCGACAGATCTAAGACTTTGACGCCTTCAAGTTTCATACGGGCTCATCCTCTGTCAGCAATTCATCGCTATGCTCGCCCATTTTAGGGGCGCGAGAAAGCGCTGGTCGTTCGCCATTGACCCGAAACGGTGAGGCGAGCGTTCGAACGCCGTCTGCGGCATCCGGGTGATCGACGCGCGCCGTCATTTCGACGTGCGCAACATACTCGCTATCTAGTGCCTGGCCGATATCGAGCACCGGCGCAAATGGCACTTGCCCGCCGAGAACCCCGAGCCATTCAGAAGTGGTCTTGGTCATCATGACATGATCAACCGCATCGCTAAGCGCGGAAAGGTTTTCACGGCGCGCAGGGATGGTGACAAACCGATCGTCCTCGTCGAGATCGCTTTTTGTCAGCTGGCACCAGAGCGTCCAGAATTTCGGCGTCTGGCACATGAGAAGGCCCCACGCGTCTTTGGTTTTCACCAACTGGCTGGGGGCAATGGATGGATGTGCGCCGCGGGGCAAACGGCCCGTGATATGCTTTTGATTGAGGTACCAGGTCGCTGGATATGACAGCTGATGGAGTGCCGTATCAAACAGACAGACATCCACATCGCAGCCTTCACCTGTTCGCTGCGCACCGAGCAAGCCAGCAAGTAGGCCAGTCGCCATATGGCTGCCCGTGTGGATGTCGACCATAGAGAGACCAAACCGCACAGGCGGCCCTTCAGGTTCCCCGGTCATCGTCATAAAGCCCGCCTCGGCTTGCATCAGATAATCATATCCGGGCCACGCCGCGCGCTCCGACTTTCGTCCATACGCCGAGAGATGCGCGCAGACGATCTTTGAATTTACAGACTTGAGCG
>JBCBGJ010000226.1:0-4620 GCA_038526925.1 Pseudomonadota bacterium | reverse complement strand
GGGATCGGATTGCCTGTAATGATCAGCGACATGAAGATCGCTGGCACCGTGTAAGCGAAGATGAGGACGCAATACTGAGCGACCTGCGTATAGGTCACGCCCTTCATCCCGCCAAGCACGGCGTAGAAGAATACGATGACCATACCGATCATGATCCCAACATTGAAATCGACACCGAGGAAGCCGGAAAAGGCAACACCGACGCCCTTCATCTGGCCCGCAATATAGGTGAACGAGACGAACAGGGCGCAGATCACCGCGATAATGCGGGCCACGTCTGAATAGTACCGATCGCCAACAAAATCGGGAACAGTGAACTTGCCAAACTCACGCAAGAAGGGTGCGAGCAGGACCGCCAAAAGCACATAGCCTCCGGTCCAACCCATCAAGTAAACAGAGCCGCCGTAGCCGAGGAAAGCGATAAGGCCCGCCATCGACAGGAATGACGCCGCCGACATCCAGTCCGCTGCGGTCGCCATGCCGTTCACGGTCGGATGAACATCATGGCCCGCGACATAGAAATCGTCCGTGGAGCCCGCCCGAGCCCAAATCGCGATGCCAATATACAGCGCGAACGTCGTAATGACGAAAAAGAGGGTCCAATCCATCGATCTAGCCCTCCACGCCGAATTTGCGCTCGAGCCGCGCCATCGCCCAGCAATAATAGAAGATCAAACCCACAAACACGTAGATCGATCCTTGTTGCGCAAACCAGAATCCAAGGGGCGCACCGCCAATCGAGAATTGATCCAGAAAATCTCGGAATAGAATGCCAGCCCCGTACGAAACGACAAACCAAATCGCGAGCAAGCTAAGCGTCAAACGGATTGTAGCCGCCCAATAACCCTTAGCATCTACCTTTTTATCGGACACGACAGCACCCTCCCTCATTCTCTTTGGAAATAGGTTTACCCCAGACTCCCGAGGACTCAATGGCAAGTGGATGTCGGGCGCTAATTCAGTCGCGCGGCCCGTTCCGTTCTCTTATCCCGCCAAAGATCAAAGCCGCGGCGATAATGATCCCGCCGAAGAGATAAAACTCTAACCACCCGACGCCTGGTGCTAGAAGCGCGTTTGCCATGCGATAGGAAAAGAGCGCGGCCATAAGCAATCCAAGCGCGATCATGATATGAGATTTCATGGTGTTTCCCCTCTCGTCATCGCAAAGGCGAACCCAATCGATAGGAGCGCGGAGTCTGTCCGGACCATCGTTTGAAGGCACGGGTAAATCCGCTCTGCTCAGAGAACCCTGTCAGAAACGCGACTTCTGCGAGGCTATAGTCCGTCTCTCGCAACAATTGCTGCGCGAGTTCTTGGCGCGCAAGGTCGACCAAGCCCTGAAAAGACTGGCCGGCTTCAGACAAACGACGCTGCAAAGTCCTGGCGCTCATTCCAAGCTCATTGGAAATTTCGGAAAGCGCCGGAACGCCTTCGCTGAGGAGCTTTACGACCGCTTTCCTGACCCGTTGCTCCAACCCAATTTGGTCCGGGAGAGACGCCAATTCCTGCTCTAAGTGTCGATCAAAAAAGCTCGCAATCGTCTCGTCACCCAGCTTGTTTGGAACATCCAACACCGCCTCGTCGACCAAGAGCGCATCTCGGGCCGACTGAAAATAAACCGGACAGGAAAAGTGCTCGGCATAGACAGCTTCATCCCCCCGCGCTGCGTGCTTGAAGAAGACCGCCGTCGGGACGAATGGCTGGCTGCTAACCTCTGCGCTAATCTTAGCGACGGCCGACATACTGGCTTCGTTTGATAAGCGCATGCCCCGGCTACCATCACCTGCTTTTTCGAGCCGATAGAACACCCCATCCTCGGTCTTTTCCATTGCGTAGGATTCCGCCGTTCCGAGAACACGGCCATATCGCTCTGACCTTGTATAGGACCCTCGTAAATTAGGCGCGGATTTCCAAGCTAAACCGAAAGCCCCATATTCATCGCTTTTCATGGCTGCGCCAATATTCAGTGGAAGACGCAGTCCATTCGGGTCTCGCGATTCGAGATCGGCAAAAAACTGATAATAGGCGCTCGAAGAGACCATACGAGCCGCATCTACAGGCCCATCTGGCGCGAGCCCCAATCCCTCGACCAGATCGCGCGTTTCAACGCCATCGCTCGCCTGCGCGATAACCTTGTAGACATAGAGAGACGTGATTTCGCCCATTCGGCCTATGTAGCCAAAAGGGCGAAGAATTGAAGTCTCCGCGCGAGCTAAGCCCGCAATCAAGTTATCAACTGCACCGCGGCCACGAGGTATACCACCGAAGTCGCGACGCTTCCGAGCGTCCGGATATGGTTCAACCGTGTCCAAACGCGACCATAAACAGGCCAGTAGTCTTTGGCTTCGGTCGAAGCGTAAGCGAGGCTCTCGAGTTTATTGTTCATTGGAACATTCCCGATGATCGTCATCAAAAACACAGACGGCATGTAGATAATTGGCGCCAGAATGAGCGCGCGTCTCGCACCGCCTGAAAAGGCAGAATTTCCATAGATTGCAAATGCGATTGAAACCCCCGCAATTGCCAGAATACCCACCACAAACTGGGTCTTAATCACCGTGTGGTTGATCTGTTGCATCGCCTCGATGCCGCCTTCTGGGTTCGTCCGCAGCAGCGCCGACATGATGAATTCCGAGAAAGCTGAGAATACCCCGCCAATCACAGCGCTCCAAAGAGCGAGAAAGAGGCTGAGATAGATAGGCCAGTCCTGCAGCATATCTTGGTCTCCTTGTTACAAAAAGCTGGATGACCCGGACCGATAAGCCCGGGTCAGTTTATGTTTGAGATCACGCAGCGGTCTTCCAAAGACCGGTTCGAGCGACATCGCGCGCATAAGCTGCGAAGTCTTTTGGTGGCCGCCCGAGTGCGCGCGCCACGCCATCAGTGAGATGTGCGTTTCGGCCATCCAGCACCGTCGCGAAGAGATAATCGAGCATCCAGGTCACTTCTTTAGGTGCGCCTGAGTTTTCGATCTCAGCCACAAAGGCATCGTGCGGGACGTTCACATATGTGATCGATCGCCCAGTCGCTTTGGAAAGATCGGCGGCGACATCCGCCATGGACATCAAACGCGGGCCGGTCACTTCGTAGACTTCACCCTTGTGATAATCCTGCGTGAGAGCGGCTGCGACGACGTCGGCTATATCATCGACATCAACAAATGGCTCGACCTGATCCCCTGCTGGCAGGGTTATGGTCCCATTCAGAACCATGTCGATGAACGCGCCTTCGGAGAAGTTTTGATTGAACCAGCTGGCTCTCACAATCGTCCAATCGAGGCCTGACATTTGAACGATTTGCTCGCAAGCTTGGGCTTCTTCCTCGCCTCGACCTGAGAGCAGCACCAAACGCTTCACGCCCTGCCGCTTCGCCTTCTGGACGAAGGCCTGGATTGCATCCTTCGCGCCGGGAATGGCGAGATCAGGGGCATAGGTAATGTAGACTGACGTTACACCCTTCAGGCTCTCATCCCAGGTTTTTTCCTGGTCCCAGTCAAAGCTAGGTGTAGCGGACCGAGACCCGATTCGGATGGCCTTGCCGCTCGCTTTCAGGCGGTCCGCAACCCGGCGGCCGGTTTTTCCGGTTCCGCCAAGAATAAGCGTGAGGTCTTTCTTTTTGCGCAGGAAGTTCATGGGAGGCTCCTTTTTTCATCTGCTATGAGCAAATGAATAAGGAGCTCGCACCTAGAGCTCTTGCCCGACCGCGCCAGACTTTTGACTTAAGATGCCAATCGCTAGCGGGCTCGGCTAAACCGCTTCGTTATGGTGACAGGCGGTAGCCGCCAGCCTCCGTGAGCAGAAGGCGCGCATTCGCCGGATCTGGTTCAATCTTCTGACGAAGACGATAGATATGCGTTTCGAGCGTGTGCGTCGTCACGGCAGCATTATAGCCCCAAACTTCTGAGAGTAGCTCTTCCCGCGCAACAGGTTTGCCGCCGGCACGGTAGAGATATTTCAGAATATTTGTCTCTTTCTCAGTCAGCCGGATCTTGCGATCATCTTCTTTGACCAAGAGCTTCATGCTCGGCCGGAACTCATACGGGCCGACATCGAACGTTGCGTCTTCGCTTTGTTCAAAGCTACGCAGATGGGCGCGAACGCGGGCCAACAAGACCGAAAACTTGAACGGCTTGGTGACATAATCATTGGCGCCGCTGTCGAGGCCTAAGATCGTGTCAGCATCGCTGTCTTGACCTGTAAGCATGATAATCGGCGCACGAACGCCTCTTGTGCGCATCAATTTGCAAGCCTCCCGGCCGTCCATATCAGGCATATCCACATCCAACAGGATGAGATCCGTGCGCTCTGCTTCGGCTAGTTTTACACCGGTTGTCGCATTTTCAGCTTGCAGCACCGTGAAGCCTTCATAAAGATCAAACTGCTCCGCGAGCGCTTCGCGTAGCTCATTATCATCGTCCACGAGCAGTATGGTTTTGGTCACCGCCATGACTTTCTCCCTTGTCTAGTGGCCAGCAGATAGAGAATGAATTCAAACACTTCATTACACGCTTCTTCAGCTGATGTCACAAAAAGGAGAGCAGTTCGTGAATGATTATAATGAGCTACGCGAAGCGCTCGCGGAGCAGTTTGATCTTTATGAAGGCTTCACGGTGCTGCAAGC
>JBCBGJ010000225.1:0-4622 GCA_038526925.1 Pseudomonadota bacterium | reverse complement strand
GCTCTTGGCGCAATGTGTCATCACCGCCGACCGCTTGAACCGCTTCTTCTTTGCGTTTCCGCTGCGCAGCATACAATGCATCGACCTCGGCCTTGGCTTGGGTCAGCTCTGTTTTCGCGATTTCGCGCTCTACGCCGGCTCTGCGGACTTGATTGCTCGCCAGCAAGCCTCGGAACGAGAACCCGAAAAGCAAGCCGAGAAAAGTCGCGGCGGCGAGCACCATCCACATGTTTGCGATTAGCCACTGCATCTACTCGCTCCGTTCCTGAACTTTAAATTCAATTCTGCGATTTGCGGCGCGACCTTCGGCTGTCGCATTGTCCGCTTTGGGTTGATCGGGTCCATAGCCTTTGACGAGCAAGCGCGCCACGTCGAACCCTGCATCACCCATATGATTTGCGACCGCTTGGGCGCGCGCTTCGCTGAGGACCGTATTGGCCTCCTGCGCGCCGCGATTGTCCGTATGACCGCCGACTTCAAAGACCAAAGTCTCGGCGCACGTCGATGACACCGCCATGATTTTATCAAGGGTCTCGCCGCTTTCGCGTGAGATGGCGGCGCTGCCTGTTTCAAACACGACATCATTCGCATCCATGATCAGCTCGAATGAGGTCTGGCAGGCTTGAAGAGGATCATCTCCAAGGTCCACCCCAGTAATTTCATCGAGCGCAACGGTGACTGTCTCCGCAGCGATCTCAACCGCATAATCACCTTCGAGCGCACTCATGTCCTCGCGAAGGAATTGTAAGGTCGAACTTGTTGCTTCGCCTTCGAAACTGAAACCATCACCCTCGGGGTGGAATTGCATTTCGCCGCTTTCGAATTTGGAGAAATGCGGGAGGCCGAGGCGGACGCCTTGGATCCATGGCTCATATTCAGAGCTTTCAATAGCCATTTGATCGATCACTGGACCATCAAAATAGGTCTCGGCGATTTCAGCGATCTCGGCGCGATCTTCCGCCGTTTCGACACTGCCTGATAGGACGAGCGTTCCGTCGACATGTTCGGCCTGCCAATGGCTTGGACCCTCGATATTGGCGACGCCGGTCCACGGGTCAGATAGGTTTACGACCGAGGCTGTCGCTTGCATCCGCGCGGCATCTTGCATCGCAATACCGCTTAGGCGCAGCTCATAGTCGGTTAGTCTCGCTTCGCCGCTATCCAATAGCGCAAGTTGATCCAAACCGAACTTCGCGGTTCCAACCCAGTCGCCCTCCGGAACGCCCAAAGACAGCTGAGCTCTATCATCGAGCGAGTCAGCACTGAGCGTCGCTGCATGCGCCGCGAGCGCCGCTTTATCGGCGTCACTCGGCACAGCCCCGACAAAGACCATGGCTCCGCTCGGACTTTTGATCGCACGCCAAACAAAGGGCGATGCCGTGGGCAAATCGCGAATCTCATCAAAGTCTGTTTCGACCGACAAAACGCCGCCCCAGATCAGTCCGCCCTGCCCCGCTGACGCTAGAACTGCGCTTTTTGCAGCTTCAGCTGCGTCGACAGATGGCGGCGATCCGCTGATCAAAGCGCGTTGTCCCGTCATCTCAACGCTGGCCCAATTGTAACCGGCATCAACCAGAGACTTGCTCGCCAGCGACTGCAATTCGTCCTGCATTTGCTGAGCATTCAAGTGGTACTCGGACTCACCATGCACGGTGACGATGCCCAGAATAGCCAAGGCTGCGCCGCTGAGACCAGCGATCATTGTGTCATAGGCACCCATGTCGCAATCCCCTATGCTTAAGACTGCATTAACCCTTGAGTCCTGCCTTATCCCTTGGAATCAGGCAAGTGCATGTTACAGGGCGTTCATGAATCTGAGTTTTGATCATATCACGTCGGCCGGCAATCCAAGCATTAAACTCTTGCGAAGCTTGGAGCGTAAAAAGGGCCGGAATGAGACCGGCCTTTTCTTGGCCGAAGGCGCTCGATTAATCGAGCAAGCCCTGGCGCAAAACTGGCAGGTTGAGAGCCTGATTGTTTCGAATTCCGGAGCGGAGCGAGACTATGTCCAATCGCTCGCAAAGCGCGCCAGCGAACAAGGCGCACGGCTCATCCAAGTGCCAGATCGTCTGGCGGGCTCCATCGCGCGCAAGGACAATCCACAAGCCGTCATTGCCGCGATCAAACAGCGTGACTTGGCGCTTGAGGATGTATCACCGGACGCGAATGGTCTTTGGATCGGTCTTTATGAGTGCCGCGACCCGGGTAATCTCGGCACAATTTTGCGCACCGCTGACTGCGCTGGGGCGGCGGGTGTTATCCTCATCGAGAATTGCTGCGACCCGTACAGCGTTGAGGCTGTGCGCGCCTCGATGGGATCCTTGTTTGATGTGGCCCTCGCTCGCAGTGATTTCGCGGCCTTCAACACCTGGCGACAGAGCGGCAGGCTCAATATGGTGGCAGCCAGTGTGAATGGCGACACGAGCCATGTTGGCGTCGATTTCGTCCAACCAAGCCTGATCCTGATGGGCAATGAACAGGCTGGGCTGCCACCCGAGATCGAAAGCGAATGCGATACACTTTGCCTGATTCCAATGCGCGGCGGCGCTGATAGTCTCAACCTCGCCCAAGCCACCGCAATAATGCTCTATGAAGGCTGGCGCCAGAGAGGGTTTGCGTGATGAAGACCGAAGCAACTCTCTTCCTGGCCGATCAATGGGCCGAAGATGAATATGCCCTGCTCGATAGCGGCGACGGTCACAAACTGGAACGCTTCGGCGCACAGACCGTGATCCGCCCGGACCCGCAAGCTTTCTGGTCGCCGGCCTCTCCAATTGAAAGCTGGACCGCCGACGCGCGTTTCGATGCCAAGGCCGGCGATGATGATCGCGGCAACTGGCAGCTGATAAACCGAGCCGCACCAGAGACTTGGCCAATGGAATGGCGAGGACTGAAACTGAACGCGCGGCGGACCCCTTTCCGACACCTGGGTTTGTTTCAGGAGCATAGTGTCCATTGGGCTTTCGCGCAGGATCAGATCCGCGCGGCAGGTCGCAAAATCCGCGTGCTCAATTTGTTTGGCTATACCGGAATGATGAGCCTCGCCGCAGCGCAAGCAGGCGCAGAGGTCACGCATTTGGATGCCAGCCCCAAGTCGAACGGCTATGGCAAAGACCATGCCGAGATGAGCGGCCTCGCAGACGCGCCGATCCGATGGATTGCTGACGATGCGATGAAGTTCACCGCGCGTGAAATCCGCCGCGGGAACACATATGATGCGATCGTTCTGGACCCGCCAAAGTTTGGACGCGGCACCAAGAATGAGACCTGGCGGTTTGAAGAAGATTTGCCGGATCTGCTTGCCAATACACGCGCGCTTTTATCCGATCAGCCGCTCTTCGTGATCCTCACAGCTTATGCCGTGCGCTTGTCACATATTGCGCTCGCACAAGCCCTGGGGGGACATCTGAAGGGGCTCGGCGGGACGATGGAAATGGGCGAGATGGCGATCCCGCATGCGAGCGATGACCGCTTACTGCCAACATCGATCTGTGCGCGGTGGCGAGCGAGCTAAGCGCGCTCCGTCATGACCAAGACGGCGCAGCTGACGATCATCAGCGCTGCGGCGATGACCCAAATCGATTGCATATCAATCGCCATCTGAGCACTCGGAAGAGCCTCGAGCGACAGATTTAAATCAGCTTCGATGGAGCTCGGCGCTTGCGCCTTAATCGCCTCCCAAACGCCGCCAATTTGCGACAAGGCGGCGCCAAGTCCGATCCCACCTGCCCCGAACAAGAGCGGTGCGCGCCAGCGAGAGCGGCGGCGGATCGGCTTCATCACCTGCTCGACAAAAACTTCGTTCTGCAGAGCGTCGTCCTGCGCTTCAAAGAGCGCGGTCAGGTCGTCATATCTTTCTTCGGTCTGCATTCTTCTACTCCATCACGCGACGCTCTCCGCCGCAAGCTGTTTGCGAAGCGCCGCGACGCCGCGATTCACATGGGACTTCACGGTACCGAGCGGAAACCCGGTCGCCGCCGAGGCTTCAGAGTGGCTCATCCCAGTTGCCACACAGAGGACCACACAAATGCGCTGATTTTCTGGCAGCGTCTTGAGCGCCCGGTCCAGATCGAGCTGTTCCGGCATGCGCGCAGCGGAGGTATCAAACGCGAGGATGTGCGCGTTTTCATCAAACTCGACCTCAATTTTCTTGCGCCGTCTCGCTTGCAAGAACTCGCGATAAGCAATCGTGCAAATCCAGGACTTGAATGATCCACCGCGATAGGCGCCGATCTTTCGCCAAGCCATTAGGAAAGCGGCCTGTGCCACATCATCAGCCTCAGCCGCATGATTGGTCAGGCGGCGGCACACCCCGCGTACGGCGCCCTGATAGCGCCGAACGAGCGTTTCGAACGCCGCCTCTTGTCCAGAGGCGGCGTCGCGCGCCAGATCGAAGTCGGATTTCACCGCTTGCCCCAATCTCTGCTCTATCGATCGTGGCTGAACCGCCAAAGGCCGAGATATGCGAGCCCTAGAACAACCGGGAATGAGGAAATCGCAACAATGCCGCGAACAGCGCCCTCTTCATCATGAGGCATGATTGCGCCTAAAACGACGAAGGCCACCCCGAAAGCGATCAGCAACACGCCGCGGCGCAAATCCGATTTCACCGGATCATTCAT
>JBCBGJ010000224.1:0-4652 GCA_038526925.1 Pseudomonadota bacterium | reverse complement strand
CATGCTGCGGCCCAATTCCCGAAAAGGACTTTCCAAATGAACACCAGTCTCGTTGCCAACAAAACGCTGACAGACCTTGGCCCTGGGGCGCAAATTGCGACATTTGGGTTTCGCGCATGCGCTTTCGGTCAAACGCGGTGCTGCTGTTTGCTGAATATGTTCAAGGACTTTTTCGGGGCAGAGAACGGCTCTCGCGTACTAGGGCGCTTTGTGCGGCTCGCTGAGTCGCTCGGGAATAATGGCCTTAGACAAATCGATGTGACGGTTCCGAACGCGCTAACATTTACGCATGATGAAGCGTCCTTGCTCAGCGCGCTCTCGTCGATGCAGCACGGCGCTTTTGGGCAAGCACGTGCGCATATGACATGGCTTCTGGCGCGACCTCCGCGCACGGAAGAAATGAACATTGTATCGGACTTGGCAAACTTCTTCTCTGCGCGAGACATGATCGTTGAAAGCCCTGAATATCAGACGATACCGGCACAGCCCGAAATAGGTGAGCGACCAGCTCTGGCTTTGGTGCACAATGTCTAGTCTTCGGGATTTGGTGCATCCAGCAACATCAGCGACTTTGATGGCAACAGATAAGCCATATCTCCTGATGACGTTTTCAGTGCTGAAGCGGGAGCGTCTTTCACCGTCCTTTCTCCGAATTACATTCGTCAATGAAGACGGGTTGAGCTTTACCAGCTGGGGTCCCGATCAGCGCGTTAAGCTCTATTTTCCGGAACCAGGAACAGCTCCACCACGATTGCCGCTAACGGAGTGGAACGCTGCCTGGCAGAAACTTGACCCAAGTTGCCGACCCGCGCGCAGATCCTATACGATTAAGAGCGTTCGACCAGATAAGGCTGAGCTGGATATCGATTTTGTGGACCATGGCGTTGAAGGCCCCGCCTCCGCTTGGGCCTTTCATGCGCAGCCTGGCGACCTCCTACAAATAGCGATTCCAAACGGGAATTTTATCGGCCAACCGATGGGTTATGAATGGCGCCCGCCTGAGGGTGTTTCGCGCCTATTGCTAATGGGAGATGAGACATCATTGCCCGCGATTAGTAATATCTTGGAACGCATCCCAGAAACGGTGACATCGATTGACTGTTTCGTGGAAATTCCGAGAGCCGGGGATGATGTCGCAGCCGGAGAAATGGCAAGTCGCATCACCTGGCTGCCGCGCTATGAAGATCCGCCGGGTACCAAGTTGAAGAAGGCGCTGGGATATTCTCAAATGCCAGAACTTTCTCAATTGAAACGTCTACATGGGTTGGAAAAGTCTGTCGCGCCCAACGAACGAATGTGGGATCCGGCACCGGACACAAGTGGTCCTTTCTACGCTTGGGTTGCTGCTGAGGGCGGCGCGGTGAAGTTCATTCGGCACGCGCTGATGAAAGACTGTGGTTTGCCGAAAAGCGCTGTGTCGACGATGGGTTATTGGTATCTAGGTCGGCCGTTTCACTGACGTGGAACACGGAATGATTGGAGGAAGTCATGGCTGCAGACTCGCAAACCCTTGAGCCGCTTAAAGAACGGCTGAAAACGTTTGATGGCTTTTTAGAACGCCTCTCTAAAGAGTATGGGATGTCGACCCTAGAGTTGGTTCGGCATTTGCCGGACGAAGATGTCAAAATTATCGATGGTGACAAGATGCTCGCACTCCTAACGGATGTTGGCGAATGGGGCGCGGTACTGTTCATTACTGAAGGCAATTCTGTGATAACCGGGATGTCAGTTGAGATGCCTCAGGTCTTTCTGAAAGACGGCTATTACCACTTCTTTGGACAGGGTGGATTTGGTGGACACATCGAAGAAAATGCTTGCCGCCACATTGCCTTTATCGAGCGTCATTTTCAGGGTCGAAATTCGCATTCTATCCACTTTTACGATGATCGCGGAGAGCCGATGTTTAAGATTTTTGTGTCGCGCGAACTAAGTGGCGATATGAAGCCCGAGCAAGTCGAGCGCTGGGGCCTACTAAAGCAAAAGCTCTAATTCGTCGGTCGTGTGCCGGTAACGATATGGACGTGCGCGTCCATGTGCACGTGCCCATCGATTAAGTTCTCTGAATAGAGCGACACAAGATCGGTGGAAGCTGCCCGGGCTGTGATCTGATCGCTTTGATCGAGTAATCGCCCAATCGAAAATGCGGAAAGTACAAAGCGTGCTGCAGCCTCTGCGTCCATACCGCCGCCTATTGCGAGTTTGTCTTTCCAGCTTTCACTTGAGATGTTTGCAAATCCAGACGCCTCCAGCAGGGAGATAAACTCATCTGCATCCTGGTACCGAAATGGTCCGGGCGCTCCTGGTTCGGGCGTCGGGACAACAATATGGTTGGATAAAATAGTGCGAAGGCTCGACATCCAAGGATTCTCGGCGGGCGGCCCCCAAACCGCAAAAGCGAACCGACCTCCTGGTTTTAGCCATCGTGCAAGATTCTCAAACGCGGCATCTGCCGATGGAAAGAACATGATGCCAAAGCGAGAGGTGAGTCGGTCGAACTGCGCGGCCTCTTTGAGCGGTTGCCCTGCATCCTGGACATGAAAATGTATGGGGACATCTCCATAAGCCTCTTTTGCCTTTGCCGCCTCGACGAGTGCGGGTGAAATATCGAACCCGTCAACCCCACTTCCAGGATAGGCACCGCGGGCAACCGCGATGCTGGTTTCACCGCCACCGCAGCCGATATCAGCGATCCGGTAGGGTCTGTCCATATCAAGGGCCTCGATCAGCGGTGCGTTTACAGGCCTCAGCATGGCCTCCAGGGGCGTCATCGAATCGCGCCAGGCTTCACCCCGGTCTGTTGACCAATCAGATGCAGAAATGTTCGCGACCATTTTATTTTTTCCGAGCGATTTGATAAACGAGTTTACCCTGAACGAGCCTTTGTTCAATCGGCCCCATAGTTTCGCGAGACAGCGAGTTGGCGTTGGCACCTTCCAGCCAAAGGGAGCCCTTACCGACATCAATCGCGCATTTTACGATCCTTCCAAAACGCGGGTGCTCGACCAGTAGGACATCACCATCGCGATAAGACGCGCTGCGCCTGAACAGGGCAAACGTACCCGGTGAGAGCATGGGATGCATGCTCTCACCTGTCACTCGTATGAGCGACCAACCGAGCATTTAGTCAGCCAAGACCGGATAAACGAGCTTGAGTTGCGGCGGATACGGGCAGGTTTTCCGCACCGTTTGAACCGACTTTGTCTTCCAGAAGATCTCTGCAAACTCATTGACGAGTTCAACCAAAGCGAGACCATCTTCGCGGTGGACGTCTTGCTTACAAGCGCTCGCCTTTTGCATGATGGAATGGACGAGGCCGTGCACGTTTGGGTGGGCTTCAAGCAAAGGAGCTTTGAAATAGTCACCCCAAATAACGCGAATCTCTTGCTTCACTTTTTCTGCCTCTTCCTCTTTGCGCAGCGTACAGCGCGCGCGGAGGTTAGCTAAAGCGACGGGATCTTCGCTTGCGCCATCGTGGGCGATATCCATCAGCCGCACAACAGAGACGGCAGCGATCAAGGCCGGGCCTGGATCGTAAATACCGCATGGGATGTCGCAGTGTGCAGAGGCGCGGTCAATGAGGCCTTTGCGATCGAGATAGTTGAGAATTGAATAAATCATCTTGAGTTTTCTTTCTTGAGGTAGAGTCAGTTCGCTGACTTTTTCCAGAAGGCGAGGGCTGCTGATTTCGCGTCCTCGACAATAGATTTGGTTTCGCTGCGCGCGACTGAAAGTTCAGCAAGTAAACGGGGTAGATGCTCGGCACATGTGCTTTTGAGGAGCTCCGGCGCTCGGGTGCTATTCAGGGCTTCTGTGAATATTTGGACCGCTGATATCAGCTGTTCGTTTGCGGCTTTTTGATCACCACGCGCCCGCCTCTGATTTGCGGCATTGGTGGCCGAAACGATCAACATAGGCGGGGCGTGTGGTTGAACTAAAGCGTATCCGTTCCAAGCTTCAGCAAAGATCATCCGCGCCTCGTGATAGGCTTGGTCATAAGCGATACCCGCCGCATCGAGATGCCCAGCATTTAATGCAGCGTTTGCTTGCAGTGTTAGCCGCTTCCATCGCGAGTCAAACTCAGGCTGAGCCTGTGCGTCTGCGACCCGCTGCTCGAGGTTATCCATCCCGGTTTTCTTTGAAATGGGAAACGCACTTCATAGTCGCCCAAGTGCCAAACGCGCCGGCTACGAGACCGATTAGGGCCAGGCCCCAATTTGCAGCGTCATGAGAGTGTGGGATGGGGTGGTCGTGGGCATAAGCGGGGAGGACGAGGCCACCCACGGTCAAAGCCGAATAAAAGATCGATTTCATGAAGCGCTCCTTTTGCAGTGTGTTGCTATGAATAGAGCTAAATCACAAAAGTGCAACTGATAATCATTCGCATTGCTTGAAATCTGTGCTAGAGAGAAGAAGCAGCAACTAAGAGCTCGACGACCCATTCGAACTCTCTGCACGCGACACAAATAGACCGGGAGGGTGCGTATGGGCCATTTGGAAACGGATTATTTGATCGTCGGAGCGGGCGCTTCCGGCATGGCGTTTGCCGACACCATTCTGTCGGCAACAGACCACGAAATGATATTGGTCGATAGACGCGCGCAACCTGGCGGGCATTGGGTTGATGCTTACCCCTTTGTCGAATTGCACCAGCC
>JBCBGJ010000223.1:0-4653 GCA_038526925.1 Pseudomonadota bacterium | reverse complement strand
CGCTTTCGCCAATTCCTCGGCATTTCGGATCCCGGCGCCAACGAGGATTTGACTGTCTAGGACCCGCAGGCCCGGGGCCTCAACCATGAGCCGCGTCTGGTCCTGCCAGTCCGTCAGCGTATCGCCCTTGATATAGCGCACATTCAGCGCTTGCGCGGTCGCATCAGGGTCGGCTGAAAGCAGGTCGCCGATTGTGATGATGTCGACTTTTTCCAGGCGAGACGCCGTCTTTGGCCCAATCGACGGGGCGTCGACGACCGGTGAGTCAATCGTCAGTGCATTGCGGCGACGTTCAGCCAATTCGTCGACCTCTTCCTCGGCGGTTTCGACTTCGGCTTCACTCGTGTCCTCGGTCGAAGCTTCGACGACCTCACCTTCGTCGGTGGCGTTCAGCTCTGCAAGCATGGCTTCAGCGGCAGAACTTGTCTCTGCGCTTTGCGCGGCGTCTTCGATGGCTTCGACGATTTCGATATTGGTTTCGGGTTCGGTTTCAGCCACCACTTCAATTGCAGGTGCTTCGATTTCTGCGTCAGCGTCGGCTTCGGCTTCAAGCTCAACCTCATCGACATCATCGACGGTTTCGACAGGATCGACAGTCTCTTGAGACGACTCAATCAGCTCAGCAGGCTCGATTTCGTCTTGATCGTTTGCCGCGATCGGCTCTGGAGTCGGTGCCTCGGCTGCGACCTCTTCGACGATCTCTATTTGATCGGCGTTCTCTGTCTCTGGCGTATCGAAGACTTCTGGATCCGCTGCTACCGTTGGTGTCCGCTCGACAGTTTCAATCGCGCTTTCGCCGTCTACGGGTACCGGAACGACTTTCAATTGATACTGCACAGGCTGCGGATGCTCGGGCAGCGGAACGTGCTTGGTTCCAATCGGCCCAATAGCCATCATATCGAGCCATTCCAGCGGTTGCCGTAAAATGTGCTTACAGTGCAGCGCGCGTATCTTCTTATCATCGGCCGGCAGCGTTTTTACGACTTTGCCTGTCTCGACGAATTCCTCGTACATTTTCTCGACCGTTTTGCGATCACTCGCATCGGCCATACGCTTGGTGATCTTGCGGATCGGGATGTCCAGCGCCGCGAAATAGCCCGGCAAATCGAGATCGACTTTTGGCGGTTTTACCGCGGCTTCGGCAAACGCGCGCTCAAACAGGACCGCGACCCCTGATGTCGCGTAGGCGACAAGGTCCGCGATGATATCGAGCAGCGTTTGGTCCAAGCCTTCCGGCGGATTGGCAACGCCTTTGTGGAGGTCATAATGATCAATGAAAGTCTGATAATGCGGGTTCGAGTATTTCGCGCCCGCCAGCACCATATCGGCGACAAAGCCAGTCTCCGTACCGGCATGAACGTGCGGATAGCCGCGCAGATCGATCAGCGCTTTGATCGTGTCGCGTGACTTCGCAATCGACCATTCCAGCGCCCGGTGGATCGCGCCTTCCTCTTCGCTTTGCGCGGTATGGAAGGGCTGGATCGGATCGGCGTAATAGTGGGTCAGAACACCCAGCGCATAGGCCGCTTTTGACCATTTCTTCTCACGAAGAGCCTCAACGGCTTTCCCATACCACTCCATGGCTGCATCACGGGCTCCGCCCCACTCGCCGTCTTCGACGTGGAGGACGTGGTTTTGGAAGTCTCTAAACTCAGCATCTGGCGCTTTGGCGCCTTTGAGCAGCTGCGTATGATGCTTCAAGAGGAGGTTTTTCCAATCGCCGGCATGCTTGCCTTTTAGCAGCTGCAACGCATCAAATGCGATATAGTGATGGGTCGAGCGGCAGCGATGCGCGATGATGACAAGCTCAAGCAGGTTCATAGTCAGTCAGCCCCCTGACGGCCTTGATTGAACGACCTGCCCTAGGGTGATTTGCGCACTACACAAATGTCACTTCTACGGTGACGGCGGTCGTCCAGATGGTTAATGTTTTCCTGACGTTTGGGCTGAAACAGTTAACAGCAGTTTAACCTTTAGACGGTCGCTGCGCTTGTTTTACTTCACGATCGCCCGAAACCGGATGGTAAAGCTGGGGTCGGGCAGCGTATCAATTCGCTGGCGCATGGCTCCATCCAAATCGAAACGAACATGGGTGATCGCTTCATCCGCACCGTCACCATCAACACTAGGAACATGGTTGAAATTGGTTCCATCGGTCGAAAACCGGACACCGTCTGTCATGCTTGTTGGCCCGACCCAATCCAAAGACAGGTCTGATGACGTTGAGCCATCGACCAGTTCAAAAGCTGACGCGCCTGACACGATAAGCTTTATATCTGCAGGCAGATTGTCCGTGATCGAAACCGTCCCATTGTCCAGGCGCTGGCCGTCATTGGTGACATCAATCGTATATTCCACAACAGAACCTGGCAGCGCGAAGGGGGACAGCGATCCGACCGGGTCAGACACAACCGTTACGGCCTTCAAAACATCAGGTTCAGCAGAACAGGATTGCGGCGCGGCGGTTGCCAGCGTCACGGTTGTCGTGACGCATTGCGTCGCCCGCATGGAGAAGTTGCTGGTGGACATATCCTGCCAAGCCCCGCCCGGCGCTCTCGCTTGCCATCCGACTGGGCCGTCGCAGCAGCCTTCAAACCCGAGCGCTTCATACCGGTGCCAGCCCGCATCTAGCGCAATCGTTCCCTCAAGGACTTCCGTAGAATTCGCAAAGTTTCCCGCCCACCATAAATCATCGTTCCATTGCTGCTCGAGCTCGGTCTCACGCATGTACAGATGGCCGCCATGGCCAAAATCGGCCCCGTAGCGAAAGCCCCAGACACCAGCAGTGGCGGGCGTGACCTCAATCATTGCGCTGATGCACCAGCCAAAATTACCATTCGTTCCGCCCAGGGCGCGATTGTTTAATCCAGAGATCGAAGCATAAACTTGGTCCGACACATCCGTAGTGGCATTGGCAAAAGCTGTGCGGGCGCTCGTGGCATCGGTGGGGTCGGCGGATGAGACACGCGACCGGAGGCGAAGGCCGGGGCTCGGAAACACAGCATCCACATCACCTGCAGACGTGAGCGAGGCGTCGCCATAATAAATATAGACGCTGGTGGAGCTTAACGGGCCAAGAGTTGGCAGCTTCACAAAGATTGTACCCGTGCGGGTAAAGCCATCCCATCCGGTCACGATATGATCGACCGCCGTCAGGTCATCGCTCGCCAGTACGACCCGTACATCTCTCCCATCGCTGGTAAACGTATAGTCTGCGGGAAAATCGCTTGGCGTAAGGTCGATCCGCGTCTCATCACTGTGCCCAGAGGCATTTGCCGTCACAGTCACCAAGGTGCGGTGCGCGTTCATGCAATCCCAGGCGATCGCATTTGGAAGCGCCAAGGCGGCCAAGAGGGTCACCAGGATGATGCGGTGAAGCTGAACGAAATGTCCCACGCGATGAGCTTAGTGCGCTCGCATTGATTCGAAAATGCGCTTTCTCAGACCGCGAGCCCGCTATTTAGGCTTGCGTTTGACCGGACGCATCAATCCTTCTTGCGCCACGCTGGCGACCAATTTCCCATCACGGTTAAAGATCGAACCGCGATTGAAACTGCGGGCCCCGCCGGCATATGGGCTATCCATCGTATAGAGATGCCAGTCGCTGAAATTGATCGGCGCGTGAAACCACATCGCATGGTCTAAGCTCGCAGACATCAACTCGCCCGTCATCCAGGAGACGCCGTGCGGACGATTTCCAGTCCCGAGCAGTGCCATATCGGAGGCATAGGCCATCAAACAATGATGCAGCCAAGGCTGTTCATCAATTTCGCGGCGGACGCGGAACCAGAGATGCTGAACATCGCTGACTTTCTCAGGCTTTAGCGGATCCAGCGGATCTACTTCGCGGATTTCAATCGGGCGTGGCCGGAGGAAGTGTCCGCGGTGGCGTTCTGGCAGGCGCTCAGCGAACTTTTTACGCCATTCGATACGGTCATCGAGCGTATCGGCCTCTGGCACATCCGGCTTTTCGTGTTGGTGATGCCAGCCCTCTTCCAATTTGTGGAATGAGGCGGCCATGTTGAAGATCTGCTTCCCATGCTGGATGGCCACAACGCGCCGGGTGGTAAAACTGCCGCCATCGCGAGAGCGATCAACCTCGTAAATGATTGGGATGCTTGGGTCGCCGGGCCGCAAGAAATAGGCATGCAACGAGTGACAGGTCCGCGTTTCTGTATCGACAGTCCGGTACGCCGCGACCAGAGACTGAGCGATCACCTGCCCGCCAAACACCCGCTGATTGGTCTCATTTTCGGGGCTTTGCCCTCGGAAAAGATCAACCTCCAAGCGCTCCAGGTCCATAAGATGTAGCAAATCACCAACAGGATCAGACATTTTCGAGCGCCTTTCGGAATAAATATTGCGGCTTAGAGCGTAACAAGTATGCCAGATACTAGAAACACCTCGGCACATAACCTAGGTGTCGAATAGATAGATTACGGGCTGGAAACAAGAAGCGAGGCGATATGGGTTTGTTTCAAACCATTAAGCGTGAGGCGAATACGATCCTCACACTCCAAAGAGTCAAAAAATGGACCGATGATATTGCGCCGGAATCTGCCAATCTCGTCGCGGACGATTTTGAAGCCGTTGTGGATAAATATCCGAACAATGTCGCTTGGCGATTTGAGGGCAACCTGACCACCTATGCGG
>JBCBGJ010000222.1:0-4663 GCA_038526925.1 Pseudomonadota bacterium | reverse complement strand
CGCTTGAGGAAGCCGCCGCCATGGTCGACGGCGCGCCGGTTCTGATGCAAGGCGCGGGGCGGACCGATCGCGGCGTGCATGCGACGGGGCAAGTGGCGCATTTCGATCTACAAAAGCCGCGTCCGATCCGGAAAATCGCGGATGCGCTTAATTTTCATCTGCGCCCAGAACCTGTCGCGGTGATCCACGCTGAAGAGGTGGCTGAGGATTGGAGCGCGCGTTTCAATGCAACTCTGCGGGCCTATCGCTATGTGATCATCAATCGCCGCGCCGATCTGACGATTGATCGCGGTCTCGCTTGGCGCGTGCCCTATCAACTCGATGCAAGTGCGATGGATCGCGCCGCAAAGGCGCTCATTGGCCAGCATGATTTCTCGACCTTTCGCGACGCCGAATGCCAAGCCCGTCATCCTATCCGAACGCTCGATAAGATCGATGTGGCGCGATACGCCGAAGGCATTGAGGTCACGGTCGAAGCAAAAAGCTTCCTGCATCGACAGGTTCGATCCATCGTCGGATCGCTCGTCGAGGTCGGTCGCGGTGCTCGTCAAGAAGATTGGATCGCGGAGATTTTAGACGCGAAAGAACGCTCTGCATGCGGGCCTGTGGCGCCGCCAGACGGACTATTCCTGGAACGCGTAGAGTATGGCGAGACATAAGCCTCAGCCAAACGGTCTTGGCGTCTGCCGTACTTGCAAAGAAAATCCCTGATCGCGTTTGCTATTCCTTGCGCCCACTCCTAATTCATACGCAGCAAAGCAATCGCAGGAGTTTCCCAATGTCAGATCATATGAAAATCGACCGTCGCCAAATGCTCGCCCTCGGCGCCGGCGCGGCGGCATTGGCAGGTCAAGCTGCGAGCGCGCAAACCGAACCTGCGGGCAGTGACGGACCAGATCTGACCGGCAAATCGATCTTGGTCACCGGCGCCTCGTCAGGTTTTGGGCGGCTCGGCGTTGAATACTATGCCCGGCAAGGCGCAAAAGTGTTTGCGACCATGCGCAATGTCCCCCGCGCTGAAGCAGATGAGCTGACCGCACTTGCAGCGAGTGATGAGCTCGATATCAGCGTGATCGAAATCGATGTCACCTCCGATGAGCAAGTTGAGGCGGGCGTCGCTGAGGCTCTGGCCGCGAATGATGGCAAGCTCGACGTCCTGATCAACAATGCAGGCATCTCTGTCGGCGGCCCGATCGAAGTCCAAGACATGGCGGCGACAGAACTCATCTTCGAAACCAATGTGTATGGCTGCCACCGCATGGCGCGCGCCGCATTGCCGAGTATGCGCGCAAATGGCGGTGGTCAAATCTTCAACGTGTCCTCGCAATTAGGGCGCCTCATCATTCCCGGCTTTGGCATGTATTCGGCGACCAAATTCGCCCTCGAAGCGATGAGCGAGCAAATGGCGTATGAGTTGGTTCCGCATGGGGTAGATGTCACGATCATTCAGCCGGGTGGCTATCCGACCAATATCTGGGCGAACAATAATGCCAATTCAGGTCCGCTCAAAGCGCGCACGAGCGAGGAGCTACTCGCGGCCTATCCAGAGCTGACGGCCGGTATGGGTGAGCGCACCGGCGGCGGCTCAACCGACCCGATGGACGTCCCGCGTGCGATTGCTGACATCATTGCCATGCCAAAGGGCAAGCGCCCGCTCCGCAAAGCAATCCACCCTGTCGCGCGCCCGCAAGAGTCAGTAAACGCCGTAGCAGCAGAGGCTCAAGTCGCGATGCTAGGCGGGTCCCCGTTTGGCCCCTGGATTAAGGATGTGCTGGAGCGCTAGAGCGCCCGGCTGCCAGCTTAAAAGCAGCTCCTACGCAGCCCAGACATATTGATTACGACCATTCGCTTTGGCGGCGTACATGGCTTCGTCGGCCGCCTTGAGCGCTTGGACGGGTGGGGTTAGCTCATCGCCCACAAACACGCCGACGCTGAGCGTGACGGCGAGGCGATGACCGTCAACGATGAGAGGTTCGCGTGCGACCCGGTCTACCAAACGGTCGGCGAAGATGCTCGCGTCTGACCGATCGGTCCGATTGTTCAGTCGTACCGCAAACTCCTCGCCACCAATCCGCGCGATGAGCGCGCGCTGGGGCAGCGTCTGGCGAATGAGACGCGCCACATGGGACAAAACGGCGTCGCCTGTGGCGTGTCCATGCTGATCGTTGAAGTGTTTGAAATGATCAATGTCGCAGACAAAGTACGTCACCCGGCCAGCGGGCTCTTGCGGTGTCTCGAAAAGCGCCTGGATCTTATCAAAAAATGCCCGTCGGTTGGACAGTCCAGTGAGGGCATCTGTATTTGCAATGCGTTCGTTTTCGAGGGCGAGGGCTTCCATTTTGAGGCGGCTCTTCATGCCGATATACGTGCACAGCGGGGCGCAGATCATTGGGATCAAAATCGCCACGAAGAGGATGTCTCCGCGGGTTACGTTTGAATCCATCTCATACCAGAGGGATGTGATTCCCGCGCTGAGGCAGACGCTGAGTAGCGTGATGCCAAACCCGCGGAGCACGGTTTGTTTCGCTCGATTGCCCATCAATTGCTCTTATTGCCTACGAGGCCACTTTAACTGGGACAGATTGTGGGCAGGATAATCTGCAGCCTGAATTTCAAGGGCGCCGCGCAATTGGCGGTTAATCGTCCAAGTATCTCAGTCATCCGACGGGCAATTTCTGGACTCGAAGGCTTGTTTGCCGCTGCAATCTGATTGACACTCAAGTCACTACAAAATCTGGGAGGGCCGCATGGAGCCTATTGATGTTTTTTGGTCGTTTCGCAGTCCGTATTCTTATCTCGCGACGCCTGACCTTTTAAAGCTCGAAGCGGAATATGAGGTTGAGCTCAATCTTCGGGTCGTCTTTCCCATCGCGATCAGAGCGAAATCATCTTTATTCGACTCCTCAAACAGAAAACCTGCCATGTATATCGTGATGGACTCGGTTCGCCGGGCTGAGTTTTTAGGGATGCCCATGCACTTCCCGCCGCGCCCTGACCCTGTCACGCAAGACTACCAAACGATGGAAGTCGCTGAAGATCAGCCGCTGATCTATCGAATGGCGAAGCTGGGCGTTGAGGCGCAGCGCCGGGGCAAAGGGATCAGGTTTGCGAAAGAAGTTTCCCACCTGGTCTATGGTGGCACCGAGGGTTGGGACCAAGGCGATCACTTAAGCAAAGCGGCCGCCGCGGCCGGGCTAGACCTCGCTGATATGGACCAGGCGATATTAGATGACGACCATCTTGAAGAGATCGAGAAGAACCATGCGATGCTGGAAGAAGCCGGTCATTGGGGCGTCCCGACTATGGTCCTGCGAGGCGAGCCCTTCTTTGGGCAGGACCGGATCGAGACTCTGAAATGGCGCTTGGATAAGTACGGGCTGAAGCGCGCCGGCTAAACGCGCTTTTTCTGTCGCTTTTCCCAATGGTGCCGCCAGAGTTGGCCGAGCCATACAATCACATTCGCGAGCGCGACGAGGCCTAAAAACCACCATATCGAGCCCGGGTCCGGATACTTCCCCAACGCGTACCCGGCTAATGCGCTTCCTAAACAGATCATCCAGATCGCCGAAATGGGCCAGGTTTTCGGTTTGCTGGCGCCGCGCCAACCAAATCCATTCTCACCGTCTTCATACGTCTGACGGAGTTCGTCCGTCATTGTGTCACTGTTCAATACAGATCCGTTCGCACCAAATTTCGGAAGAGAAGACTTGTCACCCATAAATATTTGCTAAGAGAAGCAACGGCTTTCTTCAAGTGAAAGCGGTTAGTCTTCCCCGAACAAACCGCCCTGATGCCCCTCTTGCGGGGCGGGAAGGCCTAGGCGCTTATAGGCCATCGGCGCGGCGACGCGGCCACGCGGCGTGCGGGCGACATAGCCTTTTTGCATCAGATAGGGCTCGATCACGTCTTCAACGGCGTCGCGCGCTTCTGATAGGGCCGCGGCGAGCGTGTCGGCCCCGACCGGGCCGCCCGCATAAGTCTTCACCAATGCGTCGAGATAACGCCGGTCGAGCGCATCCAGGCCATCGTCATCAATTTGTAGCCGGGCGAGGGCACTGGACGCCGCTGTGCGGTCAATGTTTGTGCCGTCCGCTTCGGCGAAATCGCGAACGCGGCGGAGCAAGCGCAGCGCAATCCGAGGCGTGCCGCGGGCGCGTTTTGCGATCTCGACGGCGCCTTCCTCCGTGATCGGGGCGCTGAGCTTTCGCGCCGCTGCCATGACAATCGTCGATAGCGTCTCAGGCGTGTAGAATTCAAGGCGCAGCGGGATGCCAAACCGGTCGCGCAGTGGTGTCGCGAGCAAGCCTGCGCGGGTGGTGGCGCCAACCAATGTAAACGGGCTGAGATCGAGGCGCACCGACCGCGCTGCCGGGCCTTCGCCAATCACAATATCGACGGCATAGTCTTCCATGGCCGGATAGAGCACCTCCTCGACCGCGGCTGGCAGCCGGTGGATCTCATCGATGAAGAGCACGTCATTCGGTTCAAGATTGGTCAGGATCGCAACCAGGTCGCCGGCTTT
This sequence comes from Pseudomonadota bacterium, assembly GCA_038526925.1. Lineage (GTDB taxonomy): Bacteria > Pseudomonadota > Alphaproteobacteria > Caulobacterales > Hyphomonadaceae > Henriciella. The sequence continues at coordinate 141 of JBCBGJ010000222.1, read as the reverse complement.
GGCGATCACCGGGCCAGACGTTGCGCGAAAGCCCACGCCAAGCTCTTTGGAGAGGATCTGTGCGAGTGTTGTCTTCCCGAGCCCAGGCGGGCCGAAGAGGAGTGTGTGGTCGAGCGCTTCGCCGCGACGGCGTGCGGCCTC
>JBCBGJ010000221.1:0-4669 GCA_038526925.1 Pseudomonadota bacterium | reverse complement strand
CGAATATGTGCGCGGGATCTATTGGCTGAAAATGCCGGGCTATGTCGACGAGAACTTTTTCGGCAATACGCGCGCCCTACCCGACTTCTATTGGACCGGCGAGACTGACATGGCATGCCTCCGCGCAGCGATCACGCAAACCAAAGAAGAAGCCTATGCCCACCACATTCAGCGCTTGATGGTGACGGGCAATTTCGCGCTCATCGCCGGGATTGATCCCAAACAGGTGCATGAATGGTATTTGGCCGTCTATGCCGACGCCTATGAATGGGTGGAACTCCCGAACACGCTCGGCATGAGCCAGTTTGGGGATGGCGGGGTGCTAGGGTCCAAGCCATATGCTTCGTCGGGCAATTACATCCACAAAATGTCCGACCATTGCAAAGGCTGCAAGTTCGACGTGAAGCAGAAAACTGGCGACACGGCCTGCCCGTTCAATCCGCTCTATTGGGATTTCCTCGTTCGCAATCGCGACAAGCTCGCGGGCAATCCGCGTATGGCGCAGATGTATCGGACTTGGGAGCGGATGAGCGAAGACAAACAGAACGACTATCTCGAGAGCGCGGCGAAAGTCCTCGCCGGTCTCTAGGCTTCTAGCTCCTCGAACGGGTAGATCTCGGTCGTGACCGTTGCTTGCCCCATCGCACTGTAACGCGGTCCGGCAATCGCCTCTGGCGCAAAATGTGCGTCTAGCGCCGCCACATCTTCAGCCGATAGGACCACATCATTCGCGCCGAAATTGTCTTCCAAATGCGCAAGACTCTTTGTGCCGGGAATTGAGACAACGCACTCATCCTTGGCGAGCCCCCAAGCGATAGCGAGCTGTGGCAGGCTGCAGCCTAAACGCTCAGCCATATCGAGCGCCATGGGCATCAGCTCCATATTCTTCGAGAAATGCGGTTCGGCGAGTCGCGGGAAGAAACTCCGGCGCATATCGCCTTCCCAATAGGATGACGGATCCAGCGGCTCTTGAGCAAACATACCTCGACCCACCGGTGAGAACGCCACCAAAGCCGTGCCGAGCTCTTTACAGGCTTCAATTACCGCAATCTCTGGGTTGCGCACGATGAGCGAGTATTCGGACTGCATCGCCGCAATCGGATGGACCGCAGAGGCCGTGCGGAGCATTTCGGCCGACATTTCAGACAGTCCAATCGACTTGATCTTCCCTTCCTGAACCAAATCCGCGAGGGCTCCGACAGAGTCCTCCAGCGGCACTTTCGCGTCCGGCCGGTGCATATAATAGAGGTCGATCACATCGGTTTGTAGGCGCTTTAAACTGGCTTCACAGGCGGCTTTGATCGTTTCGGGCCGCGCATCTAAAAAGCGGCGTCCATCCTTAAAGCCAAACACACATTTGCTGGCGAGCGTGAATTCATCGCGGCGATGCTTCAGGAACTTACCGATCCGTCGCTCACTCTCGCCCATGCCGTAGATCGTCGCCGTGTCGAGGAAATTATAGCCAAGGTCCAAGGCCCGATTGAGCAGCTTATCCGACGCTTCTTCGGGGATGGGCTCATTGTAGGCGTGCATCATGTTCATACAGCCCAAGCCAACCGGATTGACGCTGAACGGTCCGACGTTTCGATTTTGCATTTAGGGGAACTCCAAACGAGATTTACGCGATGGGACTAGCACGCAAAAATGCGTTCGTTAATCGCTTCTCGCGGCGTTTGATTTACGTGATCGCTTTTCGCGCCGGCAGCGCTCGGAACAGTAGACAATCTCGTCCCAATTACGCTCCCACTTTTTTCGCCAACTAAACGGGCGTTCGCAGACCGGACAGACTTTCGATGGTAGGTTTTGCTTTTTCATCGCGGCGCATCCTCTGCACTCAGTGGCAGCGAAAGCTGCGTATCTTGAACTTTGGGTTTGCGCTTCTGACCGCGCATTGGAATGCCTGACTTGCGGCTGCCATGCTTGTTCTGGATCGCGTCCGCGGTTTTACGAAAGCCGCTGCGGTTGCGGATCGCCCAGATTCTCTGCCGGGCCTCGCGCGCGGCTTCCAAATGATCGACAACCGGCATTGGGTAGGCCTTACCGAGCACGCTGCCAGCGCCATCCCATGTCCACGGTTCATGAATAAAGGCATCTGGCACTTCATTGAGCTCTGGCAACCATCTGCGAATGAAAGCGCCGTCCGGATCCTGATCGTGACCCTGTTTCACTGGATTATAGATACGGATCGTGTTGATCCCCGTCGTGCCCGATTGCATCTGCACCTGCGGCCAGTGAATGCCCGGTTCGTAATCGGTGAACATACGCGCCAAATGCTCGCCAGGTTTGCGCCAATCGAGCCAGAGGTGATAGCTCGCCACCGCCATCAACATGGCCCGCATCCGAAAGTTCATCCAACCCGTCTGATTGAGCGCGCGCATGCAGGCATCCACGAATGGCAAGCCCGTCTCGCCCTTGCACCAGGCTTCAAGACGAATGGCGTCAGGCTCGCGCGGTCGAAGCCCATTACAGGCCGCGTGCAAATTACGCCACTCGAGCTGCGGCTCGTCTTCGAGCTTTTGGGTGAAGTGATCACGCCAGTGCAGGCGCCCTTGGAACGAGGACATCGATCCGCGCCACCCGCCTTTGACGCCCTCAAACTTCAAGTGTCGCTGTCTCGCCCATCCGGCTTGGGCGGTCTCGCGCATGGACAGCGTACCCCAGGCCAAATGCGGGGAGAGTCGAGAGCAGTGTTCAGCGCCCGCAGCTGGGCTCGACATCGCCCGCCGATACGGCGCCCCGCGTACGTGCAGGAAACTCTCTAGCGTTGACAGACCCGCCTCGCGTCCGCCGCGCTGTCGGCCCGGGCATGGATCCGACGCAAGCCCCAAATCAGCGGCGGTCGGGATGTCGCCCATCGGTATATCAGAAATCGGCTCTAGGCCGCGCGGCGCGTCCGTCTCCGGCTCAGACATGAAAGCATCCCAGCGCTTCGCCCAGCCATTGCGGCTCTTCAGCCGCCGGATCACGCCAGCCTGTTGAACCTCTGTCCAAGTCACGCCAGTTTGTTTGGCCCAGGCCGCGACGTTCAGATCACGCGCATAGGTCCAGCCATTTCCCGTTTCTTCATGCGACCAGAGAGCAATCTTCCCAAACTTGCGGCGCGCACGGTCCAGCGTTTCTACCGCGTCGCCAACCCGCACGATCAGAGGCTGACCGAGCGCTGCCAGCTCGGTTCGAAGTTCGGTCAGACTCTCCTCAACAAAGGCCCATTGGCGTGCGGAATAATCCGGCTGCTGCCATAGCTCTGGCTCAGCAATAAAGAGCGGCAGGACGGGACCCTGCCGCGCCGCCATCACCAGCGCGCGGTGATCATGCACCCGCAAGTCCCGCTTGAACCAGACAATTTGAATCGGCCTTGAATTCATTTGAAGACAGATAGATCGCGGGACCCGATCTACGAGCTGAAACAACTGCGCCGAGCCAAGCGCCTTTAACGAGCAACCGCTCGCTAACTATGGTCCATCAATCAAGCGCGGCATATCTTCTTCATCGCAGAATGAGATACCGGTATCGCCGTCTTTGCGCATCTCTTCAGGGCTGATCCTCACCTCTTTGATCGGCGGGTAGAATTCTTCGCCAGGTTTCGTCCGCATGAAGAATTTCATCCGCAGGTCTTGGAACGGGTTTGCGCCTTGCGCCAAACAACCGGTTGAGCCGAGAGAGAAACTGGCCGACCCGCCGCGCCCTTCGGCTCGCAACTGTTCTTTGAGTGCAATCACATGAGTCCGATAGTCCGTCGCGCGCTGCGCATCTTCCGGGTTCAGCTCAAAACGAAGGATTTTGAACTTGCTCCCCTGTTGACGCTCCAAGAACGGCGTGAGGGGTGCGGCGGAGTGCTCCAGCTGAAGCGCCAGCATTTCCGGTGTGCCCCCTTCCGGGATCAAAGCGACACTGATGCTGGCGCCATCACGGTGGAGCCGAAAATCCTGCGGTACGCGAACGGCAAGCTCGACCTGGCTCAGATCTGTCGTTTCTGGGTCGATTTGGGCGAGCTTAGGGATCGATGTGAGCGGCACATTTGCGCACGCCGTTAGAGCCGCAGCCCCGATCAATGAGCCTAACACTTGACGCATTTCAAAATCTCCTCAAAATATGAATAAATTAATGTAAAACATGAATTTTTATATTGTAAAGGTGAAACATGCTTCCAGGGTTTGAGCTTTCTGCGCGGATGCGTTTGGTCTGCTCCGTGTCCAAATGGGCAACGGTCGCCATTGGCGGCCTACTCTTGCTCATCCTCGTTCAAACGAATGTCGTCTCTGAAATCACTGGCCAGGCTTGGAATAGCCTCGGGCCAGAGACTCAAGCTGCGATCCAGTTCGATGAGGCGAAACGCACGCAAGTGAATACGTTCGCGCTGATTGGCTATTTTGCGCCTGTGCTGATTTTGTTTGGCGCGTTTCGTATGTTTCGAGCGCTCGAGGCAGGGTCGGTATTCTCTGTGCGAACGGTGAGAGCGCTTCGGTTTCTGGGTCTCATGGTTTTAATCGAGGCGCTGTTTCGAACTGTGTTTGGGAGTTTGCTCATTCTCCTCATGACCTTCGACGCCGCCAATGGGGAGCGCACTCTATCAATCGGAGTGAACAGCAATCAGCTACTGTCGATCCTGGTCGGTGTGATTTTTCTCGTGATTGGACACGTCTTCACCCAGGCAGTTCACATCTCCGAC